>NZ_CP045997.1:9586493-9696774 GCF_010233585.1 Spirosoma endbachense | reverse complement strand
ACCAATCATTTTGCCTTGAAAGGGCGGTTATACCTCAAAGCCCTGCAAGCGGCTTTTGCGGAACTGGCCGTCCTCAAAAATCAACTCAGCCAACATCCACAAATGGAGTTGGCGTAACATCAGTTAATATTTTCTATTTCCGAATAAAGCTTTACTAAAATTTCGACAAATAATACAAAAAGGCACCTCCATGCGGGGTGCCTTTTTTGTATTATTTCAAGTCGATAAAAATAACCGCAAAAACCGATAGCCACAAAATAAATGTTTATACACGATTCATTTTAAGCAAAAAAGAAAATAATCCAATACCGGCCCATTTTTCCATTATCTATTCTATTCTATCTTAACATAATCAAAATCAGACCAATAGGACAATTTTTCCGCTACTATTCAGGCATCTATCTGTTTGTTAACTTGCCTAAAGAGTCAGTACATTTTTCCATCTCAGATCGATGTATACCTCAACAGGTGTCTTATCCAACAAACTAGTAGCGGTTATGAAAAACGTATATCTATTTAGCAAAATAGTACTAATTATAGTTTTCTTTTCGCCTGTCAAGTCGTCGGCTTTACCATCCTCAGTTTGGCATAAGGGCCAGATGATGCTCTTCAATAAAGTTACACTTGAAGGAGAGTTATCGTATAACTGGAAAACAGAGATCGTATTATTGCGCCAGTCTGACGGCCGCGTCCGTGCCTTCTCCGCTACTCAGGTCCAACAATTTGGCTGGTTTGATTACTCGTTTCATAAACAACGAAACTTTCTCGTTCTGCCAACTTTAGTCAATAAACAAGCGAAATCCGCATTTTTTGAAATCTATATGGATGGTTCATTAGCCGTGGTTCGTCGACTACGAAAGTCACAGGGCTTATTCAAGCGCCTGTTCAACCATCCAGCTTATTACAACGATCAACCGTCGCTCGCTCAAACCAACGACTTTTTTGACTACTTTGTCTACGATGCTGGTCAGTTGAGAGCATTCGACCGATTCAATCTGGACATCTACGAGCCTCTGCTAACCGCTTATGGCGAAGAGATGCGGCAGTACATAATAAGCCATAACATCAATGACCATACACTGCTTGGTCGACTGGTATTGATCGACCATTACAATTTTTTAGTACAGCACGATCCCAAAACGGCTTCAGCCAGAGGAGCTGGCTACACGCAGGAGCCCGCTCCTGTTAGCTATCCATAGGCGTTTCAGGCCCGCTTTCCGGTGTGTCTTTTGGGCGTTTTTTTCGTTTTCGAAGGGCATCGTTCAGCAGGTATTCAATCTGCCCGTTCACACTCCGAAATTCTTCCTGTGCCCAACGCTCCAGTTCCTTCAGGGTTTCAGGCTGAATACGTAATACAAAAGCTTTTTTTTCTGCCGCCATAATCTCAATAGGCAATAAGAGCAGGCAGCAGGCAAGGCGTAGTAGGCAATTCACGGATGGGATTCACACTGTCAACTGCCTATTACGCCTTGCCTGCTGCTTACACTTATTGATAAAGCGTTCCTGCATTCACAACTGGGCTAACTGATTTTTCACCACATAATACTACGAGCAGGTTGCTCACCATAGCGGCTTTACGTTCTTCGTCCAGTTCAACGACTCCTTTTTCGGCCAGTCGCATCAGTGCCATTTCAACCATGCCGACCGCTCCTTCAACAATCTGCTTCCTGGCCGCCACAACGGCCGTAGCTTGCTGACGTTGTAGCATCGCACCCGCAATTTCGGGTGCATACGCCAGGTGACTAATGCGTGCCTCCATAACGCGAACACCCGCCTGGCTCAATCGCTCGTCCAGTTCCTGCTCCAGAAATTTGTTAATCTGACCCGTATTGTCCCGCAAAGTAACTGCTTCGTGTTCGTCTTCTATGTTGTCGTATGCGTGCGAACTCGCCAAAAATCGTACGGCCGCTTCGGATTGAATCTGCACGAAATTTACGTAGTTATCGACATCAAATAATGCCCTTGCCGTATCGGATACCTGCCAGACAACGACAGCCGCAATTTCGATCGGATTCCCCATTTTATCGTTCACTTTCAGGGTCTGTCCATTCAGGTTCCGGGCACGTAAGCTAATCTTCTGTTTGCTGTATAATGGATTCACCCATTGCAGGCCCGTTTGCTTGATGGTTCCGACATAATCGCCGAAGAAGGTAGCCGCCAGTCCTTCATTGGGATAAATAATCATAATCCCTTTCAGGATAAAAGCGCCAAGCAAAGACATGAATCCCCCCAGGATGGGGCTGTAGGCAAACAGAAAGACGGCTAATCCAAAACAGCCTAAACCCAGTAGTAAAAACAGATAACCCGAAATCGATGTAAGCTTTTTCTCTTGCATAACCGTAAAATCTAAGGCCAGGAAATGATATCATTTTGATAGTACAATAGTAGCCTATCCGTTGTTGATTTTCAGCCACTTTTTGTACGAACGGTTATGTTTAATGATAGGCTCACTAAAATGGCAGCCAGCAACTCAACCAGCAAGTGGCCTGGCAACAATGGTCTGGCTCACAAGTAAATTTGTGGCTGATTGTTATAAATTAACCGAATAAAATGGGGTAGAATTAGAGAAGAGAGCCACCTGATAGTCAGGCAGCCTAAATAAAGCCAGCGACTCAAAAGTTCATCGCTTTCTGCGCTACTTTTAGCCTTTACTTAAACTACTGCAACTGGAGGACTTCCTGAGTTATACCGATCCTGTAAACAGGCGTTTCCTCATACCGGGAAGCTACAATAAGCTGGGTGTTCTGCATATGAGGAGTAAATAAGTCCCGAAGCAGGTCTGGCGAATTATTGTCTTTTGACAAGTGAGACAGCAAGACATGGCTCATAAACGAAGGCTTATGGTTTTTAAATAAATCCAGTGCCTGCTGATTAGAGAGATGCCCTTTATCCCCGCGAACTCTACGTTTTAGATAATAAGGATAGCTTCCTTTCTCTAGTAACTCATCATCATAATTAGCCTCCAGAAAGGCGGCATGACATTGACTAAAGTGGTTGATAACGTGTTCGCATGGCGCGCCAATATCGGTAAGTACCCCTATATTGATACCTTTATACGTAACAAGGAAGCTATGCGGATCGGAAGCATCATGCTGCTTGGGGAAAGCAGTGACGCAAAGTTCACCAATCCAGACGGGTTCATACCCTCGTAAGGGTTTGACAGGAAAATCGCGTTGGGGTATTCTTGAATTGTTGAGCGTGCGGGGTGTAATGAAAACAGGCAATTGATATTTCTTAGCCAGTTGCGCAACTCCGCGGATATGGTCGGTATGTTCGTGGGAAATAAAAATGGCCTTTACGGTATGCATAGACAAGCCCAGGCGCAGCATTCGCCGTTCAGTCTCCCGACAGGAAATTCCGGCATCGATTAAAACAGCCTCCTGCTCGTTTCCAACATAATAGCAGTTTCCGTTGCTGCCCGAATTTAAGGAGGTAATAAACAATTGCATAGTACTACAAAGAAACAGCTTTTTAGGGATTGTTTCTAGTGGCAATTTTTACAAAAACAGGAGTTTGTTGAGCATTAGGGGCAATCATTAACGCCCGGTTGTTGCCTTGAGAATGAACTCAACGATCGGTGTTGGATTGGGTAGGCTATGCGGATGGTGGCCGATGCCCGGTTTGTGAATTACCTGAATGTCACCCCCACTCTCCCTGACTTTCTGCTCAAAAGGGGCCGTATTCTCGCTCACCAGAACCAAATCGTCAGCGTCTCCCACCACGTGCAGGAGTGGATAATGGCCTTTTACTATATCGGCAACTTTATCCATCGGATTTCCTTTAAAGGCCATTGCCTGCTCGTCGGTTGTCAGCTCGAAATCTTTTTTAAAAATCTCCCAATCGCTCGGGCTACCCTTGCCCTGCCCTTTGCCTCCCGGCCAGCTTTTCAGATCGAGTACGGGCGCATCGACGTATACACAAGCTACCTTCTCCGGATTTTCGGCGGCCCAGTTATACGCGTAAACACCCCCGCGACTCAATCCTTCCAGTGCTACTTTTTTAGCTAATCCCGCCTGTTGGGCAAACGCATAAAAATGATTCCAGATTGACACCGCCTGAGCATTACCGAATAGCTCGGCCACATCGCAGTAAACAACATGAAAGCCACGATCCAGCAGGGCAATATCTGTTTGTGGTTCATGCCCCCAGAATCGGGCACGCCAGACCCAGGGCAGGCCTTTCGCTGGTCGTCGTGGTTTAACTACTTTACAGGCTCTTCCTTCAAAGGAAAAATCAGCGCAGTCGTAGCCATAGAAGGAGGAAACGCTGTACTCTCCTTTTATTTTCGGAAAGAAATCGAAGCCATTCTCTTCCTGCGCATTTATGGCTTCGTACAATCGTTTTGCGATAATTGTTGCGCCCGACGAGTTGGGGTGCAGTTTATCCGGAAATAGCTCCGGGTGATCGACAAAAAGCGAATGCAAATCAATGAGTTCACACTTTTCGTCGAAGGCTACCTGACGAATTCGCGGCATGATCAGCTTGGTTATGGCTTGATCGGTTTGTCGGGTCGTGTCGGTCAAAAACGACGCCACCGGCAGTAACAGGACAATACGTGGATTTGTCGGCAGCCCCTTAAAAGACCGAATCAGGGTTTTATAATCGGTGGCGAAGCTATCGATCTGCAAACGGTAGGGCAACCGGCTATCATTTGTTCCGAGCTTGATAAAAACCAGATCAGGGCTACTCTGCAAGGCTTCTTTATAGGCCGGAGTCGCCATGTACGAATTACCCGTCTGGCGAATTACTGTTCTGCCGCTCACACCAAAATTCAATACTTCATAACGGCTGCCTAACAGGTTCTGCAATTGGCTGGGATACGAATTTTGTTCCCGATTCTCTAGTCCGCTCCCGTAGGTGATGCTATTGCCAACGCAGGCAATCCGTATTTTTTTCTGAGCAACCGCTACAGAATATGACAACAGAAAGCAGCTAATAAAAACGAACAGACGCGAAAAATGAGAAGTCATAATTCAGTAATGAAGGTCTATTTATGCACAAGGACGCCATCCGTCTTTCTTACCCAATCGGCCATTATTCTTGCTTATCTATGCGTCTAATTGGGCTTCTGTCGGTCAAAGTACTGCCGCATGAATAGCAATTGGTAGTTTATTGCATTGTTCCAGTAGGCCCAGTTATGACTACCGGGCCGGGCAATGTAATCATGCGCAATGTTGCGTTCCAGAAGCTTCTCGTGCAGATTGTTATTGACGCGAAAGAAAAAATCGTCACTACCACAATCAATAATCAGCGATAGAGCACCCGGCGTAAGCAAATGAAGCAGATTAATGACCGTATTTTGCTCCCAACGTTCCGGAAACTGGGCGTACGTTCCCAGTCGCTTGGCCATATCCCAATTGTTGGGGAATGGCCGGATGTCGACACCGCCACTCATGCTTCCGGCAGCCCCGAAAACGGTCTGGTGCCGGAATGCGAGATACAAAGCGCCATGTCCGCCCATGCTAAGCCCCGTAATCGCCCGGCCCGACCGATCTTTAATCGTTTTGTAATGGCTATCGACCCAGGTTACGAGTTCACTGGCTACGTAGGTTTCGTACCGGAAGGAAGGATCGGCAGGACTATCGAAATACCAGCTGCCAATATTACCATCAGGACACACAATAATCATCTGGTGCAGATCGGCGGCATTGCGAATAGAAGCTGCTTTTTTGACCCAGTCACTATAATTACCGCCATAGCCGTGCAGCAGGTATAAAACAGGCAGTTCCTTATCATTTGTATAGGTATCCGGGGTCATGATAACGGCCTTGATCGACTTCTTCATCGACGTGCTATAGGTTTCTACCGTATCAATTTTAGCCGCCTGTACCGATTGATTTACTAAAAACAGAATTCCTAAAGCCAGCAGCGTACGCAGATAATGCATTGTGTTAAGGTTTACAAAATGAGTTGCTAAATTAAACTAGAGATGGCATAGCAAGGAGCAGTGATTTTCGTATAAAGTGACTCGTCCCGATCTATTTCCTCAAAATTCACCGTCCCGGCTTTGTCACCTTCGCTCACGCCAAAACACATAAAGCCCTTTTCGGCTATAGTCTATTCAACCTTATACCTGTAAACGCCAATCCTTTTCACTATTTTTGCGCCCTCAAATAGTGGTCAGCCCATTCAGTTGGCCGACCGACACATTGACTATCATGCTACTGAGCGAACAAGAGATAAACCGCCGACAAAAACGCGAAGAATTAATACGGATGGGTATTGATCCCTATCCTGCTGAATTATTCGATGTAACAACGACCATTGCCGATATCCGCGCTGCTTTCGACAAGGGCCCAGGAACTGAGATTGCCCCCGAAATGGACCTTTCTGGCGACGAACGCTGGGGAAACGTTCAGTTGGCTGGTCGGCTGATGGGTTTTCGTATTATGGGAAGCGCATCCTTCGCCGAAATTCAGGATTCTACCGGACGGCTTCAGTTTTATTTCCGGCGCGATGACATTTGCCCTGGCGAAGACAAAACGCTGTATAACACGGTATTTAAGAAACTGCTTGACATCGGCGATATTATTGGTGTCCGTGGGCATGTTTTCTCGACCAAAACCGGCGAACTGTCGGTTTACGTGAACGAGTTCAAGGTATTGAATAAGTCGCTGCGGCCCCTGCCCGTTGTAAAAGAAGTGGTGAACGAGAAAGGCGAAAAGGAAACCTTCGACGCTTTTACCGACGCCGAACAACGCTACCGGCAGCGCTACGTTGATCTGATCGTGAACCCGCACGTGCGCGATGTGTTCGTAAAACGGACCAAGCTGGTCAATTCAATTCGTCAGTTCCTGAGCCAGAAAGGTTATCTGGAGGTCGAAACCCCAATTCTTCAGCCAATTCATGGCGGAGCAGCGGCACGGCCATTCCGTACGCATCACAACTCGCTCGACATGACGCTTTACATGCGGATTGCCAACGAGTTGTACCTGAAACGGCTCATTGTAGGCGGCTACGACGGCGTATTCGAATTCGCGAAAGATTTCAGGAATGAGGGAATGGACCGAACCCACAATCCGGAATTTACGCAGGTGGAATTCTACGTTGCCTACAAAGATTATCTCTGGATGATGGACACCATCGAGGAAATGGTCGAAAAAGTGGCATTAGACGTGGCCGGAACGACGAAAGTGACCGTTGGCGACAACGTTATCGACTTCAAACGCCCCTGGAAACGCCTGACTATGTTCGAGGCCATTCAGGAATATACGGGTGTTGATGTGTCGGAAATGGAAGAAGCGGAACTCCGGCAGGTAGCCGAAGGTCGCGGAATAAAGGTCGACAGCACAATGGGCAAATCGAAATTGATCGATGAACTCTTTGGCGACGCCTGCGAACCCAACCTGATTCAGCCGACATTCATTACCGACTACCCGGTTGAAATGTCGCCCTTAACCAAAAAGCACCGGAGCAAGCCAGGACTGGTCGAACGTTTCGAGGCTATCTGTAATGGGAAGGAGATTGCCAATGCGTATTCTGAGCTAAACGACCCGCTGGACCAGCGCGAACGCTTCGAGGAGCAATTGCGACTGGCCGAACGGGGCGATGAAGAAGCGATGGCCCTGGATGAAGATTTTCTGCGGGCTCTGGAATATGGAATGCCGCCAACAGCGGGCGTTGGCCTGGGCATCGATCGGCTAACGATGATCATGACCAACCAGCCCTCCATTCAGGATGTACTCTTTTTTCCACAGATGCGCCCCGAAAAGAAACTGGAGCAATCGGATGAGAGTGATTTTGTTGCGGCTGGCGTTCCGGCAGAATGGGTACCGGCGGTACAAAAGCTTGGTTTCCTGACCGTTGAGCAACTCCGCACGGCGAACCCCAACAAACTCTTTAACGATTTGGGGGGTGTACGCAAAAAGCTCAAACTAGAAGTTCCGATGCCGAACATCGCCGACGTTCGTAGCTGGACGGGGCAATAAACAAACCGGCACTACCAGAGTTATAGATAAGCCTTTCGCAGAGAAGCGTGCCACGGTTCTTAATCGAGCTCATAAAAACCGTGGCACGCTTCTCTGCGAAAGGCCTAATTGAAAAACCCCGCTCAGATATTGGGCGGGGTTTGTTATTCCGTGGTCAGAGGAGAAGGTTTAATAATCTGACTCAATTTTTTTCACTTTTACGGCGTTGAGGCCTTTTTTGCCATCAACAACTTCGAACTGCACCCGGTCCTTTTCGCGGATGGTGATACCATTGAGACCCGTAATGTGGACAAAAATGTCACGATTGGAATCATCCTCAACGATAAACCCGTAGCCTTTGCTTTCGTTGAAAAACTTTACTACACCTGTTTGCATAAAACTAAAAAAAATTAAACTAATTAAACATACAAAGGGACAGAGAGTAACAAAGGACGCGAAACAGGCACCAAAGCATACAGCAGAGATAATACTTGGCTGAAACTCAACGGACTTTGTTGACAATAGCAAGCCAGTAGTTTAAATAACCACTGCCCACGCTACAACACAAAGTAAATAAATTTGTTCCAAATTCAAGGCGAAAACCACCTATTTTTAGGTAGTTTTACCCGATATGTTGCGTTTTTCTGTGTAAACGGCAAACAATCTATTGATTTCGTTCGTTAGCTTTGTCATAGCAGTAATAGCGTATAAACTTTTAGAGCCATACGCCAACTGAACTAGTATGGATAAACTTAGGTATTTTGTCGAGAAACAGGCATTTGGGGTCTGCACGTTACTGGGAGAGAAAATGAACATCTCGGCCAGCAGCATCCGGCTGTACTTTATCTACACCTCGTTTCTAACGTTAGGATCGCCGGTTGTCCTCTATCTAATTCTGGCCTTCTGGATGGAAATGAACAAGCATCTTCGTCGGCATGCCCATCCGACCATTTGGGAGTTGTAAATTACTGAGTAGTTTCAGTTTCCCGAACGGCCCTAACCAATGTCAGTTTTGAGAAACTGACGCCACATCGCGCATCTCCTTAAATAGCCTCTCCCCTTTCATAAAGTAGGACCAGACAATGCTGTGCGGATACAGAACTGCATCGGCTTTCTGTTGCTGCATTAAAGCCCTGCGTTGTCTGTGCAACTCCGGCAAATGGCGATAAAAAGCAAAGTGCGCCCGGATAATGGCCAGCACATCACGCCATTGCCCCACCTTCAGGAAAAGCAACGACGACACGCCATCCAATACGAGCCGTAGTAGAAATTTGCCCCACAGCCAGCCATCGGCAGGCCAGTTCTTATACAACATGAACAGGCTGTTTCGGTAATTCAGGTAGGTTTTTTGGGGATTCGATTTATGGAGCGTGCCACCACCCACATGATAAACTGTCGATTGGCCGCATGCCCAAACATGGTAACCTAGTCGTTGCAATCGCCAGCATAGGTCTATTTCTTCCATGTGGGCAAAGAACGATGCATCGAAACCGCCAACCTGATGAAACAAATCAGCCCGTATGAACAGACAGGCGCCCGTTGCCCAGAAAACCTGTCGATTGTCGTCGTATTGCCCATGATCGGTTTCGAAGGTAGCAAAAATACGCCCCCGGCAAAAAACGTAACCAAGCCAGTCGACAAAGCCACCAGCCGCCCCTGCATGTTCGAACTGGTCGCGCTGGCTATACGAACGGATTTTGGGCTGACACGCTGCAATCTGTGGATTAGCCTCCAATAGCGCCAATACGGGCGGGATCCAGCCAGGTGTAACTTCAATGTCAGAATTAGGGAGAACATAGTACCGGGCTCCACCGTAGTGAGTCCGAATGTAGTCAAGAGCCATATTGTAACCACCAGCGTAGCCGCCGTTATAAGGTAGTTCAATAAGCCGAACGTTGGGGAAAGTAGCCCGAACATATGCTACGGAATGATCTGTAGAGGCACTATCGGCGACATAAACCGGGTACCCTTCAGCATAGGTAAGCACTATCGGAAGAAACTTGGCTAAGAAAGATTGACCGTTATAATTAAGAATGACAATTGCGAGGGTATCCAAAATTAGTTTGCAGTTTGCAGTTTGCAGTTTTACAGTTGCAGGAAATAAGCCGACTGTAAACTGCAAACTTAAACACTTTACCCCATTAGCCCGTCCAGATTGAGGCCGGGAATATTTGGTAATAATCCTTCAGTAGCTTTCCGGAGGTGTTCACGGGCTTTGACTTCTACATTGGCCATTGCCTTATTGGTGGCAGCTACGATCAAATCCTGTAGCATTTCCCGGTCTTCGGCCGGAGACTTGATCAGATCAGGATCGATCTCAATTTTCAGAACATTTTTTAAGCCATTGACCGTAACTTTAACCAGCCCAGCCCCCGATTCACCAGTTTCGGTAACGGCGCTAAGGCTCTGTTGAGCATCCTGCATCCGGGACTGCACTTCCTTCATTTTTCCGAACATATCCATCATAGCGGTATCTTTTAAGGGGTTCTGGGCGTTGAAATTTTGACGTCAGACTGCCAAACCAGTCAACTGCCGTTGTATCTAACGTACTAATAACAACGCACCGTTACGGACAGTTTTCTGATCGGTAAAATCTATTACTTCAACCCGGTACATATATTGCCCGGCATTGGCTGGTTGCCCGTTAACCATACCATCCCACCCCTGGTTTCGATCGGTCGTTGTATAGATTGGCTCGCCCCATCGACTGAAAATTGTCAATCTGAATTTATCAAAGAAAGTACCTCTTATCAGAAACGTATCATTAACGCCATCTCCATTGGGTGTAAAGGCATCGGGCGCAAAGATTTTAGGGTCTCGCCTTAATGTAAAGAAATTCGAATAACTAACCACTCCATCAGCCGATTGAGCAACGACCCGGTATTGCTGCGATTGCAGGTTTGGATCGTTCGGGTCAGGTTCATAATGCGTATTACCGCCAAGTATGATTGTCTTACTTATGTTATTGACAGAATCGACTACTTCAAGCGAATAGCTGGCTACGTTGCCCGGAGAAAAGGGCGAGCCAGTTGTCCAGTCAAGACCCGTTGGCGACTGCGACGATAAAAAGACCGAACAAACAGTTTCCGACGGAGCCGATACCTGCCCACAGTTATTCTGATAAGTCAACTGATAACAATAAGACCCTGCCGACGCATCGGCACTCTCATCAGTAAATGTATTTTTAGAGGCTGTCCCAACGACCTGAAATGGACCTGACGGACTACTTGCCCGGCTTATTGTCATTGTATAACTAGTCGATGTATTGGTAGTGGGCAAGGCCGCAATCAAAAAAGGGTGGTTATTTTGAACGGTAACTAAAATATCGCCAAAATTCCCCGGTTTTTCGGTATTCGTTCCTATTACGCAGGTCTGTGCAGACCGAACAATGGTTTGTGCAGTTCCCGTAATCGTAGCTTCGATCGAATAACAATATTGGACTCCGCACTCAATCTTGTTATTGTCAGTATAGGAAGTTGTAGTCTGGCTAAACGTCGATCCAATGGGGGCACTTCCTCTAATAATCTGATACCTCCGGACGGGAGCGCTTCCTGAATACTGTTGCCAGGTCAAGTCATTTTGCTTATTACCGGCTTTGGCATTAAGCACGAGACTACAGACTTGATCTGATTTAATTATGTTCGAGTTATCACAAGCATCCTGATACTGTAAATCAAAACACTGAACTTGCTTAGCATCCGTCTGAACGGTAAACGTGCCAGAACCTGTACCCGTTTGCCCAGTTACCGTGTAAATGCCCGATGCGTCTTTCTGACGTAGTTGAATAGGTATACTAACATCAGACTGATACTTTATTGATATTGAGTTATCGCTCGTTGTTGTTAGTTCCGTAATTAAAGGTGCCGACGGAGTAGATACGGGCCGTATGGAAACATTTTCTTTGGGTGGTTGACACGCAACTGGTGCATTATAAAGCCCCTGGACAGTTACGACATAAGATGATCCGGCACCACTATTGGTATAGGTATGAGAAGGCTGGGCAACCATCTCGGCGCGTGTTTTTTGTTCCCGTACACCATCACCCCAGTATACTTCATATTTATCGTATTGCCCAAGCGTAGTTTCATCAGGCACAACAACAGCTTTCCGCCCTGAACATAATTTAACCGTAAACTTAACCGGGTCAACGGCCAATACCGTAACGACTTTACAGGCAATTGACCCTGAGCCAGCACTACCAACCTGTATAATCGTGTAGGAGCCTGGTTTAGTATAACCTGAATAACTAGTAATATTAGTAGGAGTCAGCGGTATACCTTTTCCGCTGTAATCATAATTATATCCGGCATTGACAACATTCGGCTGTACGGCTGTTATTCTAACTGTCTCTCCAAGACAGATCCTGTCTTTTTCCAGAGTGAATCCACCTTCGGCTGTTCCTTTTCGGTCTACACAGTAGTTATTGTTAGGGTCCTGTGCCTGTGCCACTAAACCTACAACCAAAAACAAGCCGGTCCAGAAAGCGGATAGCCATCTGGCTTTCACCCCAATTTCAATCGGCCACATTCGTAAAATTCGCACAAGGGTAGAGTTTTTTTCAATGATAATGATCTGACGGTTTCTATTCCTAAAAACGTCATAACGGACATTTTCGCGTCCAGCGAAACGTATCTTTCCCAAAAACAGTTTTGAGCATAAAAGTAAGTAGTTTTGGGCATTCAATAGACTAAAAAATCCAGAACTATAAACGCATATGCTAAAAGTTGGCACAGTTCCGCCTACACGCATCGACCAAACCAATGAGCAATAATAATACCAACATTACCGGAACCGAACCAGGGAATCAACCCGAACCGGATGCTATTCGCCTGGATCGTATTGAAGATGCTATCGCCGATATTAAGGCGGGCAAAATCGTATTGGTAGTGGACGACGAAGATCGCGAAAATGAAGGCGATATGATTTGCGCGGCTGAAATGATCACGCCTGAAATGGTCAATTTCATGGTTCGTGAAGGTCGCGGCCTTATGTGCGCTCCTCTTACTCAGGAGCGTTGCGATGAACTTGGATTAGACATGATGGTGACCAGCAACACCTCTGTTCATACGACACCATTCACCGTATCTGTCGATTTACTGGGTCATGGCTGTACGACTGGCATCTCGGCCTCCGATCGCGCCAAGACCATCCGGGCGCTGGTTGATCCAGCCACGACACCCGAAGATCTGGGTCGACCAGGGCACATTTTTCCGTTGCGCTCGGCCGAAGGAGGAGTCATTCGCCGGGCAGGCCATACCGAAGCCGCCATCGATCTGGCCCGACTGGCAGGGCTGGCACCGGCAGGCGTTCTGATTGAAGTTTTGAACGAAGACGGCACTATGGCCCGCCTGCCGCAGTTGCGTGTGATGGCCGACCGTTTTGGCATGAAACTGGTTAGTATTCAGGATTTAATTGAATACCGGCTGCGAACCGAGACCCTGATTCGACGCGAAATTGGCGTGGATATGCCTACGGAATGGGGCCACTTTGATCTGATTGCCTACAAACAAAGCAATACGGGCGACACACACCTTGCCCTGGTAAAAGGCAGTTGGGAGCCTAATGAACCCGTTCTGGTACGTGTCCACTCGTCCTGTGTTACGGGCGACATTTTTGGTTCGTGCCGCTGCGATTGTGGTCAGCAACTTCACGCAGCTATGGAAATGGTTGAAGCCGAAGGCAAGGGCGTTGTGGTCTATATGTTTCAGGAAGGCCGGGGAATTGGCCTGCTCAATAAGCTCAAGGCCTACAAACTACAGGAAATGGGCCGCGATACCGTTGAGGCTAACCTCGAACTTGGTCTGCCAATGGATTCCCGCGATTACGGCGTTGGGGCACAAATACTACGTGATCTGGGCATCCGTAAGCTCCGGCTTATCTCGAACAACCCTAAAAAACGGGCGGGCTTAATGGGTTATGGTCTGGAGATCGTTGACACGGTTCCGATTGAAATTCCATCCAACCCCTACAACGAGCGGTATCTACGCACCAAGCGTGACAAGATGGGCCACACGATCATGAATGAGCCTATTAATGAAGAACAATAAGTAGTGTGCGGTTCTCAGAAAGCAGTTCATTATAGGCTGCTTACTGAGAACTGCACACTGTTTATCTAAACCCGCCAGTGTCATAGAAACTCCGACGGCGGCTTAGTTTCAGTTCCTGAAGAATGGCCGACCGCACCCGCAGGTCAAACGAGTAGTTGCCCGACCGAATATTACTGCCCGAATAAGGAGTCCAGTTAAAGGCCATTTCCCAGCAATGCAGATCACGGTTAATGCCAATGGTTGTCAGCGTTGGGCTGTTGAACTGGAAATCATAACCCGTGTTGAATGTAATTTTCCATTTAGGTGTCAGACTTAAATCTCCCGTCAGGGTAAGGGCCTGAATCACCTGCGAAATTTCGGGCGTCAGTTTGGTCAGCCCAAACGTATAACTGATATTGAGCGACCAGGGAATCGTAAAATCAACGTATAATTCGGGATTGTTGTTGATTGACTTTAGGGTCGCGTCGGTGGCATTGGGGCTGGTTTTCTTTTTGTCGGCTTGCTTGGGGGCCAGGCGCGTACTCACATAGGCCTGGAGGTTGGTTAGCCGTGCCAGCCCCTGCCCATCCTGAAAGGCATACAGATTTGGCACACGAGCAAACTGCTGATCGCTGTAGCCAATTGTTCGCAGAAGTAATTGCGAATAGGTGTCGGGCGGAATCGCCGTTGAACCCGATGTAGCGGCTAACAATGCATAATAGGCCGTTCCGCCGTAGGGACGGGATGCATAGGGATCGAACGTAGACGAGAAGTTAAAGCTAACATTCTTGAAAATCTGCGTATTGGCACTGATTGAAATGGGCGACAGTTTATAATCAGGCGCAAGCAGATTATAGCTGCCGTTGATACTAATGTTATCAAAAATCGGAATCTTCTTAAAGTCCTGACCCGCCGAATCACCCCGCGTGCGCACTTTCATTTCCAGCTGGTTCACGATACCAAACGTGATAAACGCCGACTCAGTGCTACTGCTGGAACCGCTACCACCCAACCCACGAAATACCGATAGCGTCCGGCGGTATTCGGGCAGACTGGCGAGGCTTCCTTCGGCTGATAAAACCTGAAACTGGCCAAATGACGGGTTGGTAAAGTCAGGAACATAGCTGAAAGAAATGGAAGGTGCTACCGTATGACGAATGGCTTCAATACGCTTTCCCCGGATGAAATACGTACCGTAGAAGCGTGTATTCATACTCACGTTAGCCGAAAAATTATAGGACGGGAAGAAACCCCGCATCGTATCGATCCGAACCTTGTTCCGATCCGATAAATACAGCCCCGTAGTTGGGTCGATTGCTACTGTATTTTGGTAGCCTAAATAGGTATACTTGAGCTTCTTGGTATAAATGCTGCCCTGCAATGAAAACCCTGGTGTGAGGTTTATGTAGCGAAGCAGTTTAAAGTTCGGCAACGATATAGGAATGCTGTAATTAGCCTGAATGGTACGATTTTGCCAGATCCGGTTCAGGTTCGCCATGTTAAACGCAATCAGGTTCGGATCGGATCTTACTTCGCCATTTCGGATAGCCGTTGCCCGCGCAATACTGTCCAATGCCCGTTGAACACTGCTGATTGATCTTAGGTCTGTAACAACGGGGAAGCCCAAACCACTGGTATCGACCTGCGTGCGAATGGTGTTACTGATACCGATGGAACCACTAACGTCTAACCCAACGCGGAAGCTTTCATACCAGCGACCAGTGCCCCCTTTAAGTGCAAAGGGCGCAATCTGATTGATACCGAAGTTGAAATCCGACGACACATCCGTTTTACCATTTTCGCGAATGAGCGTTTGTGGGTTTACCTGCCCGAACTGCTGGTTTACCCGGATGTTGGCACCCGCCCGCGCATACTGTCCGAACTGACGGCTATACTGCACCGACGACCCCGCCACATTGGAGATATAAGCGTTGCTGCCCGTGCCGGAGTTAAATTGGTTGTAGCTGTTGCTGCTGACGTTAACATTGGCCGAGAAGCTCCCTCGCCCGCGAGGCACCGGCGAGTGCGACCAGGTAAATGAGAAGTCATTCCGGGGCGTCTGTGTTGTATCCACCCGGTCGCCGGAGCGGTTGCGGTTAAAGGCCAGGTTCACACTACCGCTGTACCGATAGCGTTTGTTATAGGCTGATGCAACACCCAGCCCCCAGCTTCCTCTGGAATAAATTTGCCCTTTAAACTGTAGACCAAGATTTTCACTGACGGCCCAGTAATACCCCCCATCCCGAAGATAATACCCCCGTCCATTAGGCTCTTCGCCATAGGTCGGCACCAGGATGCCGGATACGCCAATGTCTTTTTTCTTTGGAAACGGGAAGAAACCAAACGGCAGACCGAGCGGCAACGGTATCTGATTAATGACCAGATTAAACGGGCCCGCCACGACCTGTTTGTTATGAACGACCTTTAATTTGCTGGCATTGATGTGAAAATGCGGTGTCTCCAGATTACAGGTCGTGTAAATCGCTTTACCGATGTACAAATTATCTTCAGCATCTTTCTTTACGTTCTGCCCGCGAACGTTGCCTTCGCCCTGCTGCGTAATAACGCCCTGTATCTTCCCTTTTTTGGATTTGAAATTATAGCGGATCTCTTTGGTATCATATTTCCCTTCCCCATCCTGAAAAACAGGTCGGCCAATCCATTTTTTTGACGTTGAATCATACCGACCTTTAGCGTATACCTCGTTAGTAATATAATTCAGACGTATGTATTCTGCCTTGAGGGAAATATCGCCATAAATAACGCTGGCTTCCCCAAACAATTCGACCGTTTGTCCATCGGCAGCATAGATCGTTGAATCTTTGGCCTGATACTTGACAGTGGTTGCAAAGGAGTCAGCGCTTTTGAGCGAGTCGGCTTTAGCGGTGTCACCGGCAGCAATCCGGGCAGAGTCAGGCGCAATAACCGTGTTGCTCTGTGGACGAACAATATTGGGCGACACGATGCCCGGACGGATCTGGGTTTTACCAACCGGAACCGTCTGCGAACGGGGAATAGTTGCAATTGCCGTCTTGCTGGCTGGCGTTGTGGTGGCGCTGGTTGGTGTTACGGCCGTTGGATTGTTGGCAGATGAGCGCGCTGCGGGCGTACTTCCTGTGGGCACAACAGCGGGTGTATCCGCAGTGCGCTGCACAGGCGTAGTAACTGGTGGTATTACCTGCTGGCTCCCGACAGATTGCGCCCGAACGGCGGGAGTCGTTTTAATCGACCGGGACCGTAGGCTATCTTTTTTAACGGCTACACGATTTGGTTGACGACCTTTGAGTGTATCGCGCACTAGTTTGGTCGATCGGGTTGCGCGGTTAGTTGTATTCGACGATGCAGTATTCGACTGAGGTTTAGTAGCTTGCGTAGAAGCAGACCGTGACAAACCAGCCCCCAGCCGATTTAGAACGGCCGATGATGGGTTTAAGGCACGGTTCAAATTACTTGCTTTGATCGCGTCTGTAGTCGTGGTGGCTGCCAACGGTCGCGTTGATTTAACCGATGGCGAAACCAGCTTCCGTTTTGTCGCAGCAGGGCCTGTGGGTATAGTATCTTTAACCGATCGCTTAAGCGTCGGCTGGCTCTGCCCCAGTGCGCTGAACGACAGGACTGTCCAAAGGAAGCAGATTACAACTCGTATGAGCGGGGACCGTAAAATAAAGTGTCCTTTTTTGAGTTTTATCAAAAAAATTATATTTGCCATAGCGGTACTAAACCCATGGCTTACAAAGGTATTCACGAACAGTTATCCCGCTATCGCCTTGAAACGTTTTCAGCTGTTAAAAATTATTAAATCAACACGTGTTCGGTTCACGTTCCCGACTCCCGGAAAAGTGACAACATTACTGTTGGTAGCCCTGCCATTGCTGGCACTCACTGTACTTCCTGCTCCTACTGCTTTAATGCAGGATCTGAATCAGGATACAGCTCGTCGGGCTGGTACGCAGGAACCCGAAGTTTCTGCCAATGCTCCCAATCAAGTTCGTACAATTGTACTCGACGCGGGGCATGGCGGCAAAGATCCGGGTACTCATGGTCGTTACGCCAAAGAAAAAACGATCAACTTAAATTTGATTCTGCAATTAGGGCGTAAAATTAAGGATAAGTATCCAAACGTGCGGGTCATTTATACGCGGACTTCGGACCATTTCGTCGATTTATACGAACGGGGTGCCATTGCCAACCGCAATCGGGCCGATTTATTTATTTCCATTCACTGTAACGCCAGCCCGTCCAGCAGCCGAGTCTATGGCACTGAAACCTATACGCTGGGGCTGCATAGAACCCAAAGCAACCTCGACGTGGCACGGCGTGAAAATGCCGTAATTTTACAGGAAAAGAATTACCAGCAAACCTATAAGGGCTTCAATCCGAACTCACCCTTAGCAACGATTATGCTGGCTAATTATCAGCACGCATTTATAGCCAGCAGTATTAATTTTGCCGAAAAGCTGGAGCGTAGTTTCCGCCAGAATGCCAGCCGGAAGAGTAACGGTGTTAAACAGGCTGGTTTTATCGTGCTCTGGAAAACTACAATGCCTAGTGTTCTGATTGAAAGCGGTTATTTGACCAATCCAGATGAGGAAGATTACCTACGATCAGAAGAAGGTCAGGAAGAGATTACCACCGCCATCTGTAAAGCCTTTGCTCAATATAAGCAGGAGATTGAAGCGGAGGGCTAGGCTATTCCAGGCAGTAGACAGCTTTCAATGAGCCGTGTGGAGTCTACACGAATTAGCTGATTACCAATGCCACTCACTACCCGCTGTAGATCATCTACAAAAGACTACTAATTACCTACTTTCAACCGTTCATGGAAAATCCCATCTTCACGGGACAAACGGCCTCTAAAGTTGGTTATACCTTCAATCAAATTGATTGGCGAGGCCCAAAGGGTTGTTCTCCTTCTCACACGCATGAAAATTTCTAAGGAAGTAAAGGTTGGTTTGCTTGCGGTCATCTCCCTGATGATGCTGTATTTCGGATTCGAATTTTTGAAAGGTTCTGACTTTTTCTCTACTACCCGCAAGTATCAGGTCATTTACGATAACATTGATGGGCTAACAGCATCCAACCCAATACGTATCAACGGGTTATCGGTTGGGCAGGTTAAGCGCATCGAGATTTTACAGGACCAGGGCAACAAATTGCTTGTTACGCTTGAGCTTCGAGATGACATTCGTGTGACGAAGGGGTCAAAAGCCATTCTGGCCGATGATGGTTTGCTGGGCGGGAAAAATATCATGCTCAGCATAAATCCCGGAGCCCCGGAAATAGAAGATGGTGGCAAACTGGTTGCAGCTAAAGAATCGGGCCTTTCCTCGCTGATCCGGGAAAAAACCTTACCCGTATTAAACAACGTCGATTCGCTGACCTATCAACTGAATCGGGTGGTGGCTCAGTTCGATCAAACTGGCGTTGTGCTTAACCAAACGCTGAAGAGTGCTAATGCTGCGGTTGGCGCACTTGGCCTGACTGTTGCCGAGAACCGAGCTGGTTTACAGGCAACACTGGCAAACGTTAACCGATTGTCGGCATCACTGATCGAAACCGAGAAGCAACTCAAGCCAATTCTGGCCAAAGCTGACACGTTTGCCGACTCGCTTCAGGGACTTCAATTGAAGCAAACGCTCGTCAGTGTCAACAAAACGATCGAAAATCTGCAACATATTCTGGGTGACATTACTAGCGGACGCGGTTCATTAGGTAAATTAACATCCGATGAAGCGCTCTACAGCAACGTTAATAAAACCACGGCCAGTCTGGAAAAACTCCTGACCGACCTGCGTGAGAACCCCAAACGATACGTGCATTTCTCGCTCTTTGGCCGGAAAGACAAAGCTATTACGACACCCGCTGGTAGCACGACAATAACAACGTCGACGGTCGTTCCGATAGCGGCCGATTCGACTAAGTAGCCACGTAAACTTGCCTGTCTGCCGATGTTGTCGCTTGTTTCAGCATTGGAATAAATCACATGCACGTCAGTCAGTAAGAATTTTCGTATGCTTGCGTCTACGAACTGAATTTTCGTGCGATTCTCCAAACCGTTGCTGACGCGCGTGAGACCGCAGCGGTATGCTTACGTCTCTACAAAAATGACTATTCCATGCAAGCCTTCATCGACGAACTAAACCAGCGCACAGTCCAGACCCAACTGGGTGGCGGCCAGAAAAAAATTGACGATCAACACCGTAAAGGCAAACTAACGGCCCGCGAACGCATCGCTTATCTGATCGATGATGATCGTCCTTTTGTTGAAATTGGGCTGTTCACCGGCGAAGGCATGTATGCAGAACATGGTGGCTGCCCATCGGGCGGTGTGGTAGTTGGTATTGGTTATGTTTCCGGACGTCAGTGTGTGATTGTGGCAAATGATGCCACCGTAAAAGCAGGAGCCTGGTTTCCGATTACGGCCAAAAAGAACCTTAGGGCGCAGGAAATCGCGATGGAGAACCATCTGCCCATCATTTACCTTGTCGACAGTGCTGGCGTATACCTCCCCTTGCAGGACGAAGTCTTTGCCGATAAAGAACATTTCGGCCGTACGTTCCGAAACAATGCGCACCTCTCAGCTATGGGCATTCTACAGGTAGCGGCCATTATGGGTAGTTGCGTAGCCGGTGGAGCATATTTGCCCATAATGTCCGACGAAGCGCTCATTGTGGAAGGGACCGGTTCCATTTTTCTGGCTGGCCCCTATTTAGTGAAAGCCTCTATCGGCGAAGATGTAGATGCCGAAACGCTTGGTGGCGCATCTACACATACGGACATCTCAGGAGTTGTCGATAACAAATACCCCGATGACAAAAGCTGTCTGGATGCGATCAAGCGGATTTTCGATAAAACTGGTCATCACGAAACTGCTGGTTTTGATCGTATAGCCCCAGTCCCGCCTACCAAAAATCCAGAAAACATCTATGAAATTCTGCCCATCGATCGTGTAAAACCCTACGATATGCAGGAAATTGTGGATAGACTTGTGGATAACTCGGCATTCGATGCGTATAAACCGGGTTATGGTCAATCGCTGATTTGCGGCTATGCCCGAATCGATGGCTGGGCCGTTGGTATTGTCGCCAATCAGCGCAAGGTTGTGAAGGCCAAAGGTCGAACCGGACAGCCAACCGAAATGCAGATGGGCGGTGTCATTTACGGTGACGCAGCCGACAAAGCCGCCCGATTTATTATGAACTGTAACCAGAAACGGATTCCGCTTGTGTTTTTGCAGGACGTTTCGGGTTTTATGGTTGGTAGCCGCGCCGAACAGGGGGGCATTATTAAAGATGGTGCAAAAATGGTCAGCGCGATGGCCAATTCAGTCGTGCCAAAATTTACTGTTGTTATAGGTAACTCCTATGGCGCGGGCAATTATGCTATGTGCGGAAAGGCGTATGATCCTCGCCTGATGCTGGCCTGGCCAACGGCGCAGATGGCCGTCATGAGTGGGGCTTCTGCGGCAAAAACACTGCTCCAGATTCAGGTAGCTGCTCAAAAAGCAAAAGGACAGCTCATGACACCTGAGGATGAACAGGCACAATTGAAAAAAATTACGGATCAGTATAACGCACAGCTTTCGCCGTATTACGCAGCGGCCCGGCTCTGGGTCGATGCAGTCATCGATCCGCTTCAAACCCGGCAAATCCTGTCGGAAGGAATTGCAGCCGCCAATCACGCACCGATTACGAAGGCATTTTCAGTAGGCGTGATCCAGACATAGTTTTTTGGTATTCGCTGAAAATCGACAAACCGAATACGAAAAACGCTACTTCGCAGCTCGGGCCGTTTTCACCTCATCGGCGGTTATCGCACTTGCTTTATTGCCGAAATTACTGCGAACATACGTGAGCACATCGGCAATCTGATCGTCGGTTAAAAAGTCGTGTGCAGGCATTGCATTATCGTAGGCATCGCCTTCAACTTCCTGCCCCTGTAGCCCTTTTAACACCACATTGATGAGCCGGGTTTTATCGCCATTAACCCAATCCGTTCCACGAAGCGGAGGATTCAGGTTAGGAACTCCCGACCCATTGGCCTGATGGCAGGTTAGACAGTTCTGTTCGTAAATAAGTTGTCCCGGTAATTTGGCCGGTGCAGCCGCAGGTTTAGGCGCTGCTTTAGCGGCTGGTTTTTTGGTTTGCGCAACGGCAATTGATGTTGACAGACAAACAAGAAGAATCAGGAGTTTCATAGAGTCAGGTTGTTAACGTATTCGGTTTAGGGTCTTCGGTAACTGACGCCTGTGAAGATTTCGTCGTATCAGCTTTTGAGTACCCAAAATCGGTTATTATTTCCGCCATTTCAGCGTATTCAACAAATGGACGATGTCCTTGCGAATGTACTGAATAACGGGTTGTAGTGAATCGTTTTCGGTGGCGGTATTGAAGTATAGCGCTCCCCGCAGAAAATTGGTCGTCGAATCGGTCGTCACAAATTGAACCTGGCTCGGCACCTCCCCCGACAAATCAATGATACTGGCCTCTAAACCCGACTTCATTCGAATTTTCTTCTCCTCAATGGCATATGCCTTAATGTTATGCCGGGCTGCCAGTTTATACGCATCTTCCAGCATGGCTCGCAAGCGATTGATGTCGTTGCGAACCGGCTTATAGGTCAACTGAACGCTGGCATGATAAGCCGGATAATTAATGAAAATCCAGTGAGGCTCCGAGCGGGCAAACGTGTCGGGCAGAATTCGGGCAATTTTATTGTACTCGAACTGATAGGGGTGCGTTGGCTCAAGGAGTTGATAACTCGGTTCGGGCAGATCGAAACGCGGATAGCCCTTGGGCTTAGGCGTGTAATTTTCGGATGAATTACTACCGCAGGCAGCAGTAAACAAACCCGTGAGCAGAATAAGAACGAATTTCACCACAGTTTTTTGTCATGCCGACGAAGGAAGCATCTTCGGTAGCTGGACTGTATAAGTACGGGAAGATGCTTCCTTCGGCACCGGGCTGGCGTTCCAGCAAGACAAAAACAACAACGAAAAAGCCCGGCGATTTGGTGCAGGGCTTTTTAACTATGTATTGTAACGCTCAATCAGGCGTTTACATCTTCTAATTCTTCCTGTCGCACCGGTTGCCCCAGCAGCGTAGCGAAGCGGTTAATGTTAAACGTTGGTTCGAACCAGACTTCGCCCATAACCGGATGTTTAACCGGCACCTCAGGGTTCTGAATCTCATTCAGCAATACGCCCGTATCACCGGTTGTATGGCGCTTAACCTGCCGGATCGTATACAGCTGATCGCGTTTGGGTATCTGAATACCAAACTCAGCATAGAACGCCAGTACAGGCGCGGGGAAATTATCGTTTGTGCAAATGACTTCCATCTGGACGGCGATTTATCGGATTTTACTGATTAACATGATTTTGCGAAAAAATGTCTTAGCACACCGAAATAACAATCATTTTTTTTCGTCTAACTCTGTAAATCAGGCAAATCGAACGAATCCTGCACGCATCGGCTGCTCGATCCGGTTAGTCTTCAAACAGATTTCCCAATTGCCCCAATACGGAACCGCCTTCTTTATGAGCCTGTCCGCCATTAGGCGCTAATCGCTGTACGAGTTTAGAAATTGGCATCGACTGAATCCAGACCTTACCCGTTCCGCGAAGCGTTGCCAGGAATAGCCCTTCACCACCGAAAATCATGCTTTTCAGGCCACCCGACCGCTGAATATCAAAATTAATACTGGGTTCAAAACCGACGACACAACCGGTATCGACCCGAAGCGTTTCATTATTCAGCGTCCGTTCGATAACTACGCCCCCAGCATGGATAAATACCATCCCATCGCCCTGAAGTTTTTCCAGAATGAAGCCTTCACCACCGAAAAATCCGGCACCTAGCCGCTGGTTGAACTGAATGCTCAATTTCGTACCCAGAGCCGCACACAGGAAGGCGTCTTTCTGAACAATAAGCGTATTGCCGAAAATATTAGCCAGGTTAACCGGCATTACTGTACCCGGATAAGGAGCCGCAAAAGCCGCCTTACGTTTGCCTACGCCCCGGTTGGTGAAGTGCGTCATGAACAGCGATTCGCCCGTAATCATGCGCGTACCAGCCTGAAGCAGTTTACCCATAAATCCCTGATTCGGCTGGGAGCCATCGCCCATTTTGGTCTCAAATTCAATGCCGTCTTCCATAAACAGCATGGAGCCCGCTTCGGCAATAACGGTTTCGTTAGGGTCCAGTTCAATTTCTACAATCTGGATGTCTTCACCAATGATTTTGTAGTCGATCTCGTGAGAGTACATACTGAGAGCGGTTATGGTTATCGTATAGTCACCGATTGCCGGTGCGGTTATTTATGGACGAAAACTACGGAAAGACGGTCATTTTACAGTCGTTTATTCGTATAAACGGCACAAAAAATGCCCGACCGGGCGTTTTTGCGGGTCGGGCCGTTAGCGTTGGTTGATATCGTCTGGCAGATCGTTATCCGTCTCATCGAAGAGTCTTTCATCGTCCGAATCGTCATCTGTTTCGTCTGGCTCCGGCTCACCTTTGAGGTTAAGATCCGTTCGATGGCGCAGTTTCTTGTCGTCAACCGTCTTATTCAGAAACTGGTTGATCTTGTCGATATCAAAACTCGTCGTGATTTCTCCAAACGAGTTAATCTGAATATCGAAACCTTCGAGTTCTTTATGAACGCGTGGCTTATCGTTTTCGTCAGGGTTCGTTTTCTTCTTTGCCATGAGTGTTCTATCGAGATACAAACCTATAAGGTCCTTGAGACCTTATAGGTTTTAAAAATCATTAACTAACTGTGGTCTTCAGCGTATTCAATGCCTGTTCCAGCCGCTTAATCGTTTCGTCTTTACCAATGATTTCCATAGTAAGCATCAGGTCAGGACCGGCGCCAGAGCCTGTAAGAGCTAAACGCATCGCCTGCATAATTTTACCCTGTTTGATACCAGCCTGCTGCATCGCATCGCCCAGCGTGTGTTTGATGTCATCGGCAATAAACTCACCGTCGAAGGTTTGTAGCGCATCACGAAAGGCAGTCACAGCCCGTATTGCATCGTCGTTCCATTTGGCCGCAGCAATCGCTTCGTCATAGGTAGTTGGTGCATTGAAAATCGTTCCGGCTTCGGTAAAGATTTCGTGGGCAAAATTGACACGTCCTTTCAGTAACGCGACAATTTTTTCGGCTTTCTCCAGCGAGCAGCTAAACCCGGCCGCTTCAGCCTGTTGCAGAACCGTTGGAGCCAGCTCTGTATCAGGCCGTTGCCGAACATACTGGTGGTTGAACCATTGCGCCTTCTGAATATCGAAACGTGCACCAGCTTTGTGAACCTGCGCAATATCAAAACTCGCAATCAGTTCGTCCATGGTGAAGAGTTCCTGTTCGGTGCCCGGATTCCAGCCCAACAACGCCAGGAAGTTGACCGTAGCTTCGGGTAGATAGCCCTCTTCGCGGAATCCTTTCGCAACCTGTCCCGTAAAGGGATCGGTCCATTGCAATGGAAAGATGGGAAAACCTCCTAAATCGGCATCGCGCTTGCTAAGTTTCCCGTTGCCTTCAGGCTTAAGAAGCAACGGCAGGTGGGCAAATTGCGGCATGGTATCCTCCCAGCCCAAATACCGATACAAGAGCACATGTAACGGAGCCGATGGCAACCATTCTTCACCCCGAATAACATGCGTAATACCCATCAGGTGATCGTCTACAATGTTGGCCAGGTGATAGGTTGGCAAACCGTCCGATTTCAGCAGAACTTTATCATCGATGGCCGACGAATGTACATTGACCCAACCCCGAATAAGGTCATTCAGCCGGACCTCCTCTTTGCGTGGCGTTTTTAGCCGAATAACATACGGATCGCCCGCGTCTATGCGTGCCTGAACCTCATCGGGCGTCATAGTCAGCGAGTTCCGCATCTGCATCCGGGTAATGGCGTTGTATTGAGCGGCTGGCGCATTGGCTTCTTCAAGCCGTTTGCGCATGGCATCGAGTTCATCTGCCGTATCAAAGGCATAGTAGGCTTTCCCTTCGTCAACCAATCGCTGAGCTTCCTTCTGGTAAATGTCTCTACGCTCCGACTGGCGGTAAGGCGCATGAGGCCCGCCCGTTCCCTGCCCTTCGTCGATCTCGATACCAACCCAGCGAAGTGCTTCCAGAATATAGTCTTCGGCACCCGGCACAAAGCGATTCTGATCGGTATCTTCGATACGAAGGAGCATTTTGCCGCCCATTTTCCGGGCGAACAGGTAATTATAAAGCGCAGTACGCACCCCGCCAATATGCAGCGGACCGGTAGGACTGGGTGCGAAACGAACGCGAACAGTGTTTTGCATGGGAGTAATAATTAGTAAATGAGTGAATGGGCGAATGAGTGAATGAGTGAATAGCCTGGTCAGCGTATATGGTGCGCGTAAGCTATTCACTCATTCACTCATTTACTCATTCGCCCATTCACTCATTGCACAGCTATTACTGAAATTTCAACATTTACATCTTTTGGCAAACGAGCCACTTCAACGGTTTCGCGGGCGGGTGGTTCGCTGGTAAAGAACCGACCATATACCTCATTGATAGCCGCGAAATTGTTCATGTCTTTGACAAAAATACTAGACTTGACAACGTTAACATAGTCCATTCCGGCAGCTTTCAGAATGGCTCCGATGTTTTCCATTACTTTCTGCGTTTCGGCCTGAATGTCGCCCATAGGGGCCAATTCAATGGCTACCTGCCCAGAAACGAATAACATATCCTTCACCTTTACTGCCTGACTGTAGGGCCCAATCGGCGCGGGAGCCTGTTCAGTGTAAACAATTTGTTTGCTCATGGTTTTATTAGTGTTTAGTGACTGGTGATTAGTGGTTGGCTGGCATTTACGCCAGGCGACTAATCTCCAATCACTAATTTCGTTCGCAAGTTACCACCAAACCCTCGTATGGCCGAGAATCACCTTATTATCTTCGTTAAAAACCCCATTGCCGGTCAGGTTAAAACGCGCATTGCCCGAACCGTTGGCAATGAACGGGCCGTACAAGTATATCGGCACCTGCTTCAGCATACACAGAATATTACGCAGGGACTACCGTATCATAAAATTGTATACTACGGCGATTTCATAAACCCAAGCGACGGTTGGGATGGTTACGGGAAACGCCTTCAAAAGGGTGATGATCTGGGCCAACGTATGCTGAACGCTTTCCGCGAACAGATTAGCGAAGGCTCTCCTGGCGATCGTATTGTCATCATTGGCAGCGATTGCCTCGACATTACCTCAGATCATATCCAACTGGCTTTCGATGCTCTTACGGTAGCCGACGTTGTGATTGGCCCTGCTACGGATGGCGGCTATTATTTACTGGGTATGAAGCAATTGTTCCCTTTTCTGTTCGAAAATATGCCCTGGAGTCAGCCCGAACTCCGGCAACTGACCGAATTGGCTATTTTGCAAAACAGTCTGACCTTCGAACTGTTGGCTGAGTTAACAGATATTGACGAGTGGGAAGATTATGAACGTGCCATCAAACAATAATTGCCCTGTGATATTATAAATAATACATCTCATTCACTAAAACTACCTGTATGCGCTATTTTAATATTATTGGTATTCTTATCGTATTTACCTACTTAGGTTCTAAGCTTTATTTGGTCGATAAATTTGAACCTGAATATCAAATGGCTGAAAACTCGCCGAGCCATGTAATTTTAAATAATAATTGGGTAGCAACTGATGGAGCGGGACGAAGATTACCTACTTCCGTTGAAACAGGACCAGCACGTTCGAATAAATATGTAGGTATCTTTTATTTTTTATGGCATGGTGCCTACAAAGGGGCAGTTTATGATATTTCAAAATTATTACGAGCAAATCCTGTTCATCCTGCCTATGGCCCTAAAGGTGCTTTTCACTGGTGGGGGGAACCCGAAGCAGGCTATTATAAAGCTGATGATCCCTGGATTATCAGGCGTAATCTTCAAATGTTAACAAATGCCGGTATAGACATCTTATTTATGGATGTTACAAACCGGGATACCTATCTCCAAACATTAATAAAATTATGTGCAATATCGGCCGACATGCGTCGACAAGGACAAAAGACACCTTACATCTGTTTCGTGACAAATTCTAATCCGAAAGAAACTATAGCTGATTTATATAACAATTTTTATGCAAAAAATCAATATCCCGATCTTTGGTTCCGTTGGGAAGGTAAGCCACTAATTTTGGGGAAGCAAGAAGAAATCGGTGAACCGACACAACGTAATTTCTTTACCTGGCGGTTTAGTTGGCAGTTTACAGAAGCTAAGTCACAACCAGGTCATTGGCAATGGTTTGATAGTACTCCGCAGGATTATGGCTGGGTAAATGACCCCAATAAACCTGAAGAAATTCCAGTAGCCGCTGCCAGCCATCCAATATTTGGAGTTGGAAAAAGTTCAAGTAACGGCCAACAACGTCCCCTAAATCGGTACCTTACAACAACATCCACCAATGTTGGGCTATATTTTGCCGAACAATGGAAACGCGCTTTAGCTGTTGACCCATCTGTAGTATTCGTTACGGGCTGGAATGAGTGGATTGCACAACGATTTATTGCAGATACAAATGATCGGAGTATGGTGCTGAAAAGCTTCATCAACCATAAAATGCAACATGGTGAAACTTTTTTTCAGGATGAATATAATGAAGAATTTAATCGTGATATTGAACCTATGAAAGGTGGCTATACTGATAATTACTATTACCAGTTAGTAGCTAATGTCCGACGGTTTAAGGGATTGAACCCCGAAGAAACAGCTACTCCTTCTCGAACGATGTCTATTGATGGGAAATTTGATGAGTGGGCATCAGTTAAACCAGTCTTTAACGATCTTCAGGGAGATGTGGCCCATAGAGACTGGCCTCGTTATGATAACAAACTGAGATTAACCAACATAACCGGTCGAAATGATATAATAGAGTCCAGAACAACGCATGACAAAAATTCAATATATTTTTATAGCAAAACAGCTAAGCCCCTTACAACGCCAAATGGCCGAAACTGGATGCTGCTTTTTATTGATGTAGATCAATCAAAAAAGACGGGATGGGAAGGATACGATATTATTATTAATCGGCAAGTAAGCCCTAATGGTCAAACTAGTATTGATCGATGGAGCAAGGGGCGGTGGCAGTCAATTGGTAAGGCCAACTATAAAGCCGTTGGCAATCGAATGGAGATAAGCATTCCTAAAAAAGTTTTCAACTTTACATCAATTCCAAAGTTTGATTTTCATTGGGCTGATAATATCGAAAAGCTAAATGATATTACCCAGTTTTTTATAAATGGAGACAGTGCTCCCGACCGACGCTTTAACTACCGCTATATCGGACGATGACAATGGCTTTAACCATCAAATGACGACCTGGAAAGATTTTTTAGTTAGTGCCTCTAGCGACGCTGAAGCCCAGTTCAACCGCCTTAAAGAGCGTCTCTTTGGGCGGCTCGACGCAAAAAAACCGTATAAAATTGTGTATTACCGCGGCTTCGGCAGTCCTACGGCGGTTTGGATTACCGGACGTGTTTTGCGCGAGCGCGATCTGAGCACCCCCAGCGACAACGACACATTCTGGCAAAATCTGCTGGCCACCTACCAACGATTTGAGAGCGACGAAGTGCCGGGCGTAACGGTACGGGTGGACGCTTTTGGCAAATCGAACACGGCCGTAACCGATAAAGAAGGTTATTTTGAGGTAACCATCAACCCACCTGACACTCTGCCACCCGGCCGGGCCTGGTTTCCCATTCGGTATTCGCTGGATGCTATTGTGCAGCCAACCGGCGAACCGGTGATTAAAGATGGCTACCTGATGGTTTCGCCCCTTTACAGCCAGTTTGGGATCATTTCCGATATCGATGATACGGTGCTTGTAACGGGAGCTACCAGTCTTCTGCAAACGGCCCGGCTCACGTTTCTTGGTAATGCCTACACGCGCCTGCCCTTTGCGGGAGTGGCCGCTTTTTATCGGGCATTGCAGAGCGGCCCCGTCACGACACTGTTTAATCCGATCTATTTTATATCGAGCAGCCCGTGGAATTTATATGATCTCCTCGTTGATTTCTTCCGGATTCAGGGTATTCCCAAAGGTCCGATCTTGCTGCGCGACCTGAGCTTTAGCCCTGAGTTGCTTTCGTCGCAATCGCATCACACCCATAAACTGGCCATGATCCGAAAGGTGCTGGATGTAAATCCGCAGTTGCCCTTTGTACTGATCGGCGATAGTGGCCAGCAGGACCCCGAAATTTATACGCAGGTAGTTCGCGAGAATCCCGGCCGGATACGGGCAATCTACATTCGCGATGTTTCAGAAGATCGGCGCGACGAAGCCGTTCGTGAACTCATCCGAACGGCCGAAGCCTTCGATGTACCGATGCTATTGGTTCCCGATACGGTTGAAGCCGCTGAACATGCGGCCTCACTGGGACTGATCGATCCGGATACGATTCCAGAAATCCGGGCCGACAGGCGCGCCGATAAGGAATAATCAGGAATCAAGAGTGAAACGTTTGAATAAGTTATTCACGCTTTTCGCTCTTGATGCTGCACTTATATCACCTTACACACCGGCCACCATTTTTTTCATCTTCTCCATAGATGTTTTGGCGACCGTCATGGCATCCTGAGCGTAGTAGCTTTTGTTGAATACTTCCAGCGATAGGATAATCGATTTGTTTGGGTCTTTAATTCGTTTCAGCGTCTCTTTGATCGGCGCAACGCCATCGCCGGGGTACACCCGATCGGCATCGGTAATGACCTGACGAGTCATGTTGGCCGGATAATCATTGACGTGAAAGACCTCAATGGCTGGCTTACCAATTAAGGGAAGGCTATCGAGGCTGGAACCACCTTTAAAAATATGGTAAATGTCGAGCAAAAGCCGGGCCGACGGATGGCCCGTTTCAAGAGCCACGTACATGACTTCGCTCACACGGCTCAGGTTTTTCGAGAAGCCCCACATTTCCAGTTGTGGCACAACGCCCGTTTTGTCGCCTAGCTCAAGAATAGCCCGATAGCGTTCAGCGGCTTTTTTCAGGTCAATGGTGGGTGCTTCGGCTGTTTGAGCACCTATCGACGGCGTTGCTACCCGCTTGCAGCCAATTTGAGCCAGGAGTTCCATTTCGCTCTTCATCTGGTCGAGTCCTTTGGCGCGGGCCGCATCGTCATCAATAATCCAGGGCGCAAATCCAATCGCATTTTCAACCCGAATGCCCGAATCAGACAACACTTTACGGGCATCGGCTACGGTCCCACCCGATTTAATATATTGCTGCAACGTCTCAATCCAGATTTCAACATGCTGAAAGCCCGCTTTTGATGCCGTTTCCAACTCTTTGACAAAGCCAAGTTTATGCCCACGAAGGGTGCTCATATTCAGGCAGAGTGTGAAAGGTGGCGGAGTGGCCGCAGGTATAGCCAGTGGAAGCTCCGACGGCGAGGATGCCAAAGCAGGTGAAAAGGACGCGCCAGCGGCAGCGGTCAACGTTGCCATCAGTTGGCGACGAGTCACGGATTGGGACATAAACGTTGGAAATCGTGCAGGTTATTTTTAGATGTCATGGTAAACCGTGGCACAGTTTACCATGACATCTAAACCAGAAAAGTGCCCGAACCTACTGTTTACAATAGCGGTTCGTTTACCTGAGTATCGAAGACACCCGTTAGAACACGACCATTTCGTTTCACCTGTACCCAGATTCGATAGTGTCCGGCACGTGGGAAAGCATACGGAAACTCAACCATATTGTTGGTTTTCATCGCATGGCTCATCGTGGGCATGGTTGTCTGCAGCAACTTATTCTTTTCGGCCTCGGGCAGTGCGTTTAATTTGGCGACATAGGTGTCGATACTATCCCGGAACCTGGCCGCATCAGGGTAATGAAATGTACGGGCAGTATCCGCAATACGACCTACCAGAGAGCCTTCGGCAGCCATTGAATAGGTCCCGACCGGATGCAGATGAATGTATACAGTTCCATCCGATCGCAGGATAACCGCATGGCCACCCATCCCCAGATAGGGTTCTAATGGGGCCGCTTTTCCCTGTGCATCAGCGACTGCAAATTTCAGATTATACAATTTGCCAGCCTCCAGAACCGGCGACGCTTTATCCATCCAGAGCATACTGGAGCCATCCTCCAGTTTCATGCTGGCACCCGGTTTGCCGCATACGACCATATCGTTATCCAGATGGGGCATATTCACGGCATTGGCTTTTACGCCCATCGGTTCCGTTACGAGCCAGCTGTCATCACGATCCGTCGGTTTCGCATTGGCAGCAACTTCGGGGCTAATTTTTAACGAAGGTATTTCTACTATATCGGTCAGGGTTTCGGCAAAACCACTGCGATACACAACATCGGCATAAAGCAGGTATTTACCCCCCGGCAAAGGCGGAAGTGCCGCGTTATAGTGCAATGTGTCCTGCCGAACAGGATGTAAATGCGCGAACGCATCCAGGCCCGGCATTCTGACTAAAAAGGCGTGCATGAGCTTGCCATGATCAGGAAGTATATAACTCAGTGTCCGCCGACGCGCATTTTTCCTAAAATCAGTTGTGTCAATCTGAATCGTCAGTTGACGCTGGCCATTTGCCATGTTCACGGATGCATGAATTGGCAAAGGCTGATACAGTTGTTGCGTTCGATATTGTTCCGATGTGCTGTTCCACCACGACCGCCATCCGGCCAAAATCAGCACTAACACGACCAGGCCAATGCCCATTCCGAGCAGTCGCCGTTTCCGAAGTGCTGCAACAATTGGCTGATCAGGCGCCACGATTCCGTCGGCATTGCTCGCTCCAATAATTGTGATCAGCATAACAACCAGCAACAGACCCATAGCAGCCAGTCCCCAGCCTGTTCCAGCGGGCATATCACGCAGAGCCGTTGCCAGCGCCATCACGGGTACAACAACTTGCTGCTTTCCATCGGGTCCGTCGATGCTTAGCTCAACACTCGACGAGCCTGATGCCATTAGCCACAGGTCACCTTCATACCGGTTGTCGCCTACCGGTGTCAGCACATCGTGGGTTGGCGCACCTTTATCGCCCGAACGGAAATAAATTGGCCGTGCACCAATACTACTGACCCGCCCCTGCTCAACAAATACCGTAACCTTAGCCGTTCCGGGCACCACATCGGGCGGACTGATCTGGATCAATAACTGATATTTACCGGCCTGTTTTTGCACAATCACGCCTGAACTACCAACGTGAGCCGTTACACTGAGTGAATGAGTCAATAAGTGAATGAGCGTATACAGAAACACAAACCACTTTATTCGACTGTAAACGCTACTTGTATCTTTAGTCATACCTATTTCTGTTTGAATGCAACTCATCTCGCTACCCGTTTCATCCAGTTCCCCCAGAGTAGACCAACACGGGCCGACAGCGTGGCATATACTAAAGCCCTACCGAAGCTAATCCAGAAATCAGTGGTCGACTCGATATTCCAGGGGGCAAATGCATAGCGATACTCCCAATCGGGAGGGCTATCGTATGACCAGGAATTAGACAGAAAAAAACCATTATGGGCATAAGGCGATGTAAGTAAAAACCCGCCGAATGGCCACTGAACGGCCAGTAGTACGATCATAAATGCCACAGCATATAGAACAGCCAGCACCCAATCATTCAGCTTTCGTTTTCCATTGGCGGGGAGCTCAAACCGGTGCATCAACCAGTCAAGAGCCAGTGCCGGAACAATTAACACCACCGGAAACAGAAATGGCTGATAATGGGTGATCGGATTGAGAACGGGGCCAAGCCGCGGGGTAGCCGAAAAGTACGGAAGAATCCAGCTTGGCACTAGCATACCAAGCATATAGATAGCTGTAATGGCTGTAATTGGCCAGCGAAGCATGGAACCGCGCCCTACGGCCAGCAGGTAAAATGGGAAGATGATGGCCGCGGTGACGTAGTAGCTGGAATGGTGCGATTCGCGCATTCCCATTGACTCGGAAAGCAGCGTATAAAGCATCATCAACAGCAAGCCGGCCGAAATAGCAAACAACCACTTCAGTAGCGAAAGGCGCCGATTGCCCCCAGCAACCTCACTTACGGTTTGATTTCGATATTGATTCTGTAAAGCCAATACACCGACCATCGCTCCAAACTGTACGGTCATGATACCAATGGCCAGAATCGTGTGGGGTGGGGTTAGTATCTGAACATCGAGGCCATAGGTATTATGCCACCAGTCGTCAAATGGTGCTGATGTCAGCATAGCCAATGCACCCCAAACGCAGAACATGGCCCCCAATGGCCCATAAAAAACGCCCCAGAAAGGAACTGCCTGAGCCCTACCCGGATGATTTTTTGTGAGTGTTAATTTCAGGATCTGGTAGGCTGAAAACAGGCCGGACACGACCGCTCCGACGTAGATCACAACATGGGGTGGTGCAAACAGGCCATCGCGACCGATACTCATGTGCCACATAATGTCCCATAATAGGCCCATCATTACACAGAATGACGAGAAAACAACAGCATAAATGTAGTTGGACGTCCAATTAGTAGGTAAGCGGCCTACGCGCTCATTCGGATGCATAAACGGGAAGTTATTGGTTTGGATACGGATGCAGAAAAATACAAAAAGGTTGTCATTTATACCTACAAATAGTCCTAATGAGGCAACATTCTCATTGGCCTACGGCTCTTATAAATCAAGCTAATACATTTATATACTCATCTTTATTCGTTAGGTAATCTAAAAATTATTATACCGATCGATAATTTCTGACTGATCAAACGGGATACCGATTCGTTTATTTATAGCGTTATTTGCACAAAAGTTACCTCTTTCTGTTTCATCGTTATGCTTCGTTTTGATTCACCGGTACGCTCTTCGACACTCGCAGCTAAAGCTCTTCTTGTGGGCCTTTGCCTGTTCATGAGCGCGTGCGTGCCCGATTTCCTGCTATCAAATCCAGATTGGGTTGTCATCGAAGAAGGGGAGCATGAGCCAATGCCCAAACGTAAGGTTGGTTTGCTGATCAGTCCGGGCCAGATAACGGCTGAAGTCACCTTCGATAGTAGCTGTATTTACGATATTGGGGCTGTTGATGCCGACGACTGGAATAAAGTTATTGGCTTAGGTTTCGTTGGGTCAAAAGATCAGTCGCTCGATGGTGTACCACCCCATCAGGTCGATGGTGCACGGGTAGGCTGGCGGTGGAATCCCAAAACTGGTCGTATCGATCTGGGTGCTTATGTGTATGTGGAGGGCAAACGAATCGACTTTAAAGTAGCCGAAACGGCCATCAACCAACCCACCCGGATGACCATAAAAATTGATTACGACCGGAAGGTTTATCAGATACTCGGTGGTACGCCCATTCCGTTTACACACGACAAAACATTTGCCTACAGCACCGGGCTTTATTTCGGTGGTAACCAGCCCGCACCGCACCGAATTCGGGTAAAAATTGTGGATTAGTGACTTTTCCCAGAAATAGCAGGCCAGCATATCAAGTGAAATGCGCCCGTATCGATAGGCCTTTTCTACATGACTATTTCTCCCTTTGACCTGATCTTACTGCTGGGTGCCCTTCAAGGATTTATTCTGGCAACGCTCCTGTGGGCTAACCGAAAGGGTCGGCAATTATCGAATCGGCTGCTGGCGGCACTCATTGGTTCACTATCGCTGATGAGCTTTGCGGTGGGTGTACCTGTTTCCAGTCGATGGTTGAGCCTTGCCATAGAAATCCTTCCCTTCTTTCTGGCCATGCCCATTGGGCCACTTATCTATTTCTATACAAAATCGGTTCTTGATCCCGCTTTTCGATTGGGCAAATCGGAACGACGGCATTTTTACTCAGTCATTCTGGATCTGGGCGCGCCACTGATGGGTTGGGTATTTATTGGCGGTCTACTCCTGGGTTTCTTTCCCCAAAAAGCAGGACCGACCTGGGGGCATGTCATGGACGAATACAATACCTATGTCGATATTCCTCGCTGGCTTTCGGTCACCATCTACTTATTTCTGACCAAACGCCTGCTGAACCGGCAATCATCGCCTTCGCAGGATTCAGATGCTGTCCAGCAGCGTTTGCGCTGGCTTCGTCAGTTCATCAACGCCTTTCTGCTCTTTCAGTCAATCTGGCTGTTGTTCATGATCCCGTATATCGTACCGGGCTGGCGTGGTCCGCTGCTCGATCAGTTAGGCTGGTATCCGGTTTATATTCCCATCGCTATTCTGATTTATTGGCTGGGGCTAAAAGGTTACCTGAACACACGGTCAGAAGCCCCCAGTAAATTACCCCCAAAATCAGTCAGTTCTTCCGATTTACCTGGTGAAACAATTACTCAGGTTGTCGGACTGCTTTCGACAGCCATGCACACAGAGCGTCTTTTTTTAGACCCCGAGTTGACCGTTGAAAAATTAGGACAACATACCCGATTACATCCTAAGATCATTTCGGCTGTATTGAACCAGCATGTAGGGAAAAATTTCAATAGCTTCATTAACGAACACCGTGTTAACGAAGTGAAACAGCGGCTAACTGATCCGGCCTACGAATACCTCACACTGACTGGTATTGCGTTCGATTGTGGTTTTAATTCGCAGGCTACCTTTCAACGAACATTCAAGCAACTGGCGGGTATGTCGCCGGGTGAATACGTCGCCCAACAGAAGAAAGCACCTCTCAAATCGGGATTTGAGTAGATAAGCGCGTCGATTTTAGGCTGTTTTGGCAAAAAACAACCTAAAATGAAGCTCCTTTACGGTTTTCTTATTGTCCTGTGTTCGTTCACACTCAGCGCTCAACCGGGTGTTGATACCCTAAAAACTAAAGTCCTACAACCCGCCGATATGCAGGCCGACTTCCGGTATTTGCGCCGACTGCTGGAAGAAACACATCCGGGGCTATACCGCTATACGTCTAAACCCATCATGCAGGCTAAGCTGGACAGTATTGCCGCGACATTAACAAACCCGCTCCCTTTCTACGAGTTTTACAGGACAATTGAAGCGCTCATTGCCGACATTCGCTGTGCCCATACGCATTCCCTTCCGACAAAAAACTGGCAAAAACTCTTTACAGTCCATTGGAAAACACTTCCTTTCTTTCTGTTTCCTGTGCAAAATCATTCCTATGTTCTGTTCAATGGCACAACCGACCAGCGGATCAAACCAGGGTTCGATTTGCTCAGTATCAACGGGCAATCGATGGACAGTATCAGGCAGGTATTTTACCGCTATCACTGGGCCGATGGCTATAATCAAACATCGAAACAGGCAGCCTTACAGGGCCAGCTTTTCGCCTTGTTTTATTACTGGTTCATTGATCAGCCGGATACGTTTCGACTAACATTCAGGAGTCTGACGGGCGATACGGTACAGGTCGATGGACCCGCGCAAACCTTTTCGGGTTCTATGGCAGCCTATAAGAAAAACCCGGTCAATACGCAGATGCTGGCCTGGTATGGCAAAAATCAATCGAAACACCCCTGGCGTTTATCGTTTCTGAAGGATACGACCCAGACTGCCTATTTGCGAATCGATAGCTTCGGTGGCAAAGGAGCCAACAGCAGCGAAACGGCAGCAGCCCGCTTCAGAACATTTATGGATGAGAGTCTGGCGAAAATCGAGAAGAAGAAAGCCCGCCATCTGATTATTGACCTCAGGAGCAATCCGGGTGGCTGGGATATTCAGGGCGTAGAACTGTTCACGTATCTGATGAAGTCGGACTCGGCTGTTCGTTATTATGCTCACCAGCACACTGTTACAGACAGCTCCGAGTTTCTGAAATTTTCGGACCTGTCAGCCGAGGATCTAAAAAATGTCAAAACTGAGTTAATCCCCGAAAAAGACGGTACGTTCACCGTCAAGGAAGACGATAACAGCCGGGAACTGAAACTCCAGTATCCCAAGCCAAATCGATTTAAGGGTCAGGTCTATATGCTGATGAATGGACGCAGCGGTTCAACAACCTCCGAATTTTTGGCCGTGGCACATGCCAACCGAATCGGCATCTTTGTGGGTGATGAATCTGGCGGAGCTTATGAAGGTGGTAATGGTGGGAGTTATATTCACCTTGAGCTACCCCATTCCAGGATATACATAGGTACGCCCTTAGTCTATTACAATAACGCCGTCGGAAAACCCACTCAAACCGGACGCGGAACGATGCCGGATTATGACGTTCCGATCAGCATTGATTCTATTTTAAATCACACCGATAACCAGCTTGAGTTCATCAAGAAACTCATTCGGGATAGCATGGGAGACCTATAAGGTTTTCAAAACCTTATAGGTCTGTCTGTTCAGGGAATTTACTGCTGCATACCCGATGAAGTTGGGTAATACACTTTGTCTTTGATAGCGATCACTTCTGGAGAACCAAGGTTAGCAAAAAGACTTTTTTGAGTTCCGGCTATGGCATCTAATTGATATAGACCATTTTTAGACGCTATGTATACAATCCCATTCGCTGCAATGGGAGCGCTGATAGCGTAACCAGATGAGGCACTGACTGGATTATTGAAGGCAAAATCCCATTTCCTAGCTCCCGTTTTCGCATCAAGGGCGTAAAATTTTCCACCGTGTTTGGTCATACCATCATCACCAAAATAAACGATACCATCGGTTAGGTAAGGGCTTGTACTTACACCCAGTTCCGGCGAAAACTCCCATTTTTTGATACCTGTAGCTGCATCAAAAGCATACATTTTTTTGCCGCCTATATATAAAAGGCCATCACCAACTGTACAAACTCGGGAAAGTGCATACTGGTCATCCGATAAATTAGCTACTTTCCACTTTTGTGTACCAGTTGCCGCATCCAGAGCGTAGAGAGCATCGTAATTACTAACATAAATTATATTTCCTACGACAGTTATCGAGACGGTATTAAAACCATCTTTACTCCATATTTTTTTACCCGTGTTATCTAACGCTACGAGTCTGCTCTGTTTATCAGCGTTAAAATACACGATTCCGTTCATGGCCGTCATAGCCCTTATTGTTGTAGCTCCGCTTTCCTGATATTCCCATTTTTTTTCACCAGTGTTCGCATCTAAGGCTATCAACTTTTCATTTCCGCCATATTGTTTTCCCCCATCCTGAAAATACAGCAACCCGTTTGAGAGTATTGGAACACCAAGCGGTATGTCTTTAACGTCTTTATTATATTGCCATTTTACTGTTCCTGTCTTGATCTCAACAGCCCTCATGTCGGCTGAACTCGAACCGGGAGTCCCACTGGCTCGAGTAGTGTATAATATCCCATTATACACTACAGGCATACTGATCCCGGAGACAATCTGATTTTGATCAGCATAGTCAATCAATTTATTTCCAGTCACTAAATCATAAGATGCAAAAGTTGGTTTTGAACTGTTTGGGGATGCAGCAAACAGTATCTGATCCGACGTATTTACGACCGGCTTATCGACGGTCACGGTAGTCGTGTACGCCTGCGTGCTGCCATCTTCCGCAGTCACTGTATAAGTAACAGCTCTCGAAAAATCCTGGGCTACGCCTGATGCTGGCGAAACCGTCGCTTTGTCAGCGATGGTGATGGTAGGCACCAATTTCGTCACGTCCGTGCCCAACGCGACAGTAGCCGAAATGGTTTTTGCTGTAGCATCAATTGTAGCATTTACGGCTGGACTGAGGGCCGCCAACGTAAAGGCAGTAATGGTTTTGGCTGAGCTTTTGGTACCCGTCGTGCTGGTATTTGAGCCAGGGCCAGTAGTGCTACCGGGTATTACAACGGGATCGTCGGTTTTCTTACAGGAGACGAACCACAACAGCAATAGGCAAAACAGGGTAGATAGAACTGAGAATCGCGTTTTCATTCGTTTGTTTGGTTTTGAAAAATGGTGCGAATAGAGTCGGAATCACTAGGTGTGTGTTGTCTATTACTCTAAGTTGCCAACGCCACTTACCTCAACGCCCGCTCAGTTGGATGAGTGAGCAGGTTTTCAGAGCAGAGGAAAATCAAGCATCGTAAACAGCAACTTCAAGACGACCAGGGTTACTCTTAATAGTTTGGCCAGAATCAACACCTCAAAGGTCGGCACGTGGTTTCTATCCGGAAATCCCTGATCCTGATGATTTTGCATCCTAGAATTTAAGGATATTACAACAGCTATGCACCCGGCAGGAAGGCTTGGAAATAAAAGGAGACTATGTAAGTTTGCCTCAAACCCACACATGTATGAAAAACCTGCTACTTTTCTTCTGTTTAGTCGCTCAGGTAGGCTTTTCCCAGACGCATCGGCTCGACAGTCTCAAAAAAGAGTTGGGGGAATTGCAGAAACAGCCCGATGGGTATGCCAAAGACACGCTCATCTACAGGATGATAAAAGTCGTTATGAACGACTATGTCGATGTAAACCTAGACTCGTCGGTCCATTACAATACCCTGATGATTAAACTCTGCAGGGCACCAACGTTACAAAAAGAACTGATCTATGCTTACCAGTTCGCAGGCTTTCTTTATGAAGTAAAAGGAGATCATTATCAGAGCATAGAATTTCACTATAAAGCACTTTTACTGGCCGAAAAATTAAAACAATACAACCGGTTGGCCATGTCCTATGGATCATTAGCTCATGCCTATGCCAGCCTTAAAGAGTATAGTAAAGCAACGGTACTTTCTAAACAAGGGCTATCAGTCCTTAAAATGCACCCGGATGCACGTGCCAGACAATCTATTTTAAATGTACTGGGGTCGGTATATCGGGATCAGGGTAAGTTAAAGGATGCCTTAAAAACCAATCAGGAGCTGTATGAACTAGCTAAGGCAAACGGTGATGAATGGACTGAATCCCAGGGCTTACATGCACTCGGGTGGGTGTATAAGGCCATGGGCGACATGCCTAAAGCTCTTGACCATTTTCAAAAAGCCCTGGCCTTATCCCGAAAAATTGGGAGTATCGATCTGGAAGGAAGTATACTACTTAATATCAGTGATTTATACATCCGTCAAAGCAACTGGCAGGCCGCTTTAAGGTATAGCAGGCTCGCTAAACAACGAGCACTTCAGGTAAATAATAGCAGTGTTGTGGTAGAAGCGGAAGAGCTGCTGTATAAAATTTACAAGAATACCGGCGAGTCTGCCAAAGCGCTAAAAGCCCATGAAAATTTTGCCTCCCTAAAAGATAGTTTGTCGAAAGAACGGACAAAGCAACGAATCGAATCCTTGCAAGCTCAGTACGATAACGTACAGAAAGAGAATACTTTACAGAAGCAGCAAGTACAACTACTGGCCCAGCAAAACCAGAATCAACAATTGGCGACGACACGCAATGGGTTGTTTTTAGGGATAGCTGCGGTATTGTTTATTGCGGCTTTGCTCTTTTGGAATAATCGACGGCTACAAACAAAAAACCAGGAAATTAATCGCCAAAGTGCCTTACTCGAAAACGCCAGAAAACAGCTTGCAGAGATCAATAAAACTCTGGAAACGAGGGTAGAAGAACGTACTCTGGAACTCGTTAATGCCAATCGCGAGCTGACCACCAAAAATGAAGAAATTAAAGAAGCCCTCTTTAAAGGCCAAACTATTGAACGTAAGCGAGTAGCGATCGAACTCCACGACAATCTGAGTAGCTTGCTCAGTGCAGTGAACATGAGTATCCAATACCTTAATCCCAAAAACCTATCAGAGTCGGAACAATCCGTTTATCAAAACGTAAAACTGCTTATTCAAAATGCCTACGCTGAAGTCAGAAACATTTCGCATAATATCCTCCCGGCCGAACTCGAAAAAGAAGGGCTTGTCAAAACACTAACGGCGCTTGTTGGCAAATTGAACCAGAACTCTCCACTACAGTTTCTTCTCACTATCGAACATTTAGCCGAACGCCTTCCGATAGGAATTGAATTCAATGTATATACTATTGTTCTGGAACTGATCAATAATGTCATTAAACATGCAAAGGCGACCACCGTAGGCATCAGTCTATGCCGTACCGAATCAGGCATTCACCTCTCAGTTACTGATAATGGGATAGGATTAGGCCAAAGTCATGACAAACGAGGTATCGGATTGAAAAATATAGTAACCCGACTAGAATCACTTGGAGGAACGTTTGACACTAATTTGCCAGAAGAAAAGGGCACTCGGATAGTAATAAAAATCCCCATTGAAACGATTAGGATCAATGAGCATTCCAGTACGTATAAATTAGGGTAATTATTGCTCAGAAGAAATAATTACCCTAAAGAACGAGTTAGTCGGCACTTTCCTCTTCTGGACGAACAGGTGGGTTTTTAGGTTCAGCCTCCAGTGCTGCGAATGAGTTTTCTTCAATAGTCTCCAGGATACCATCCTCAATTTCTGGGCGAACAGGTGGATTTTTAGAATCAGCCATGCGTTTAATAGAGTTAAAAAATGAAACGATTTAATTAAACAAGTTGAAATTTAAGCGCATACTTTACCAGTCCAATTGTTGTCTGTACGCCCAGTTTTTGCATCAGGTGTTTTCGGTGCGTTTCAACGGTGGTTGGGCTGATAAATAGCTTTTCGGCAATCTGAGTACCGGAGAACTCCTGTGCTATCAGTTTTAGTACATCAAGTTCCCGTTGCGTAATGGCGATTTTCTGCGGTTTGTCAATAGCAGGCGTTAACTCCATTCCCGCTTCCATGGCTAATTGCATCAAGACCTGTTCACTGTAATATTTATGTCCTTTCGCAATCATGTCCAGGGCTGTTTCCAGCTCGATACGTTCGGCACTTTTTAGCACATAACCATCGGCCCCCGCACGCAGCGCTTCTTTAATAGCATCGGGTTGGTCAGCCACGGTCAGCAAACAAATCCTTACGTGTGGAAAGCGTTCGCGGAGTTGGAGGGTCAGCTCAATACCGCCCATAATGGGCATTTGCAGGTCAGAAACCACCATAGTAATATCCGAGTCAATGTCCAGAGCAGTCAATACCTGTTTGCCATTTGTGTGTTTCGACACGACCTCGATACCGTCGATACTCGACAGAAGCATAGCAAGGCTGTCGAGCAGAATTCGGTGATCTTCGGCAACGAGAATACGCATGGCTGTGGATATAAAAATAAATCGGCTGTAATCTGACAAATAAATACCCCAAATACAATTCTGGGTAAATCAGTCAGTCAGGCGAGTCTTACTATAACTTTTCGCTAAGCAAATTTCCTGCCCTATCACCCTAATTCCTATCCTCTTATCCTAGGTTTTGGCATCCTTAAATTTGAGGATTTTTCGGTTTCCCTTTCTCTCTGCATTGGTTATACCCAAAGCCCAGTGTAATTCATCCACGAAGCCTGCCCTGTTTTGCACCAGCGAAACCCAAAGCAAACTACTCGATTTAGGAAGCAGTGCCATTTCTACAATTCAGCCCGGCAATTCTGGTTCACCAAACGCTTTGGGTGGTTAGGTTATAAAAACGATCTGACCTAAACTCTGTTCCGGTTTTGTTCGTTAGGTAATGACCCATTCCCTGTTTACCTATGGCGCATTACCAACTTCTTCACGACTGGACTGTTTCACCCGCCGAAGCCATTGCTCTGCAACAGCAACTGCGCTCGCAGATTCGCATTGAGCCATTGGCTGAACCACCCAAAACCATTGCAGGCTGCGACATCTCATTCAATAAATTTGAAGAAACGGTTTATGCCGGAATCGTAGTACTCCGACTCGATACGCTCGAAACAATCGAGGAAACGGGCGTGATCAGCACAGCTCCGTTTCCGTATATTCCAGGTTTGCTATCGTTTCGCGAGATTCCATCGCTGTTGCAGGCATGGGCGCGATTAAAAACCGAACCCGATGTGGTCATGTTCGATGGTCACGGTACGGCCCATCCGCGACGGATCGGTATTGCTTCTCATGCCGGACTTTTTCTGAACCGCCCGACGTTTGGTTGTGGTAAATCGGTGCTCGTTGGCAAGTATAACGACCCAGCCCCCGAACGCGGCTCATGGTCACCCATGACGCATTATGGTGAGGTAATTGGGGCAGCCTTGCGGACAAAAAACAAAGTCAATCCGGTATATGTCTCGCCAGGTCATTTGATTGATCTCGAAACGGCCATTTCGCTCACACTCGATTGCGATGGTGGCTACCGAATTCCCGAACCTACCCGCAGGGCACACAATCTGGTCAATGCACTTCGGAAGGGAGAACGACCCGACCTATCTGCCTAATAACTATGTTCTTCCAGTTTCACTTTCCCCCGGAATGTCCAGAACATAAACACGGTGTACATGCCAACCAGCGGCATACCGATGAAGGCAAACAGCAGCATTGTCCGCAGGGATCCATCCGATGACGCGGCTTCGTAGATGCTAATGTGGCCTCTGGGGTCAATGTTCGACAGGACGAGGTTGGGATAGAGTCCCATTGCAAACAGGATCAGTAGCAACGCCGTTGTGACGGAAGACGATACAAAACCACGCCGATATTGCCGCTTTTCGATACTCCGTCGGATATTCAACACTATGAGCACGGCCCCAATCGGTAAGACAAATAGTTCTGGATAATCTTTGAAGATGGCTGTCATGTGAGGCACGTAAATCAGCGTTGCCAGCGAGGTAGCCATGAAGCACAGAATAAAAAACTTACTGGTATTGTTGGCAATAATTGTCAACCGGGCAAAGATGCGGTCTTCGGTTTTCATGATCAGATACATAGCCCCGTGCATCATAAACAACGACAGCACCGTGATGGCAACCAGTAAGGCATATGGGTTGAAGAAATCGCGCAGACGGCCAACAAATTCGTGGTTGGCATTCAGCGGAATACCCTGAATCAGGTTGCCCAGAATCAGACCCAACAGCATTGAAATGGCAATACTGGACAGGCAAAAACTTATATCCCAGAGCTTTCGCCACCACTTCATTTTTTCTTTACTCCGAAACTCGATCGAAATTGCCCGGAAAATAATGGCGACTAAAAACAGGATGAAGGGCAGATAAAATACCGACAAAATCGTGCCGTATACGAGTGGGAAAGCCGCAAACAACGATCCCGCTCCAATTACGAGCCAGACTTCATTTCCGTCCCAAACCGGCCCAATGGCATTGAGCGCAATCCGGCGACTTTCTTCTTTACGGAAAAACAGGTGTAGCGCTCCGGCTCCGAGGTCGAAACCGTCTAAAATGCCGTAGCCACTAATCAGCGCCCCAATTAGCAAAAACCACCACGTAGGCAGATCAATACCAAGAACAGTATCCATAAGTAATGAGTGAATGGTGAAAGAGTGAAAGACCGATCCGTGTCTGGTTCGCTCATTCGCTCTTTAGTTAAATACCGGGTTCATTCGCGACGAAGGTTCCTCCTGATCAGAGTCTATCACATCGGGGCCGTGCTGTATTTTCTTGTTCAGCAAGTACAGAAACAGGCCAAACAGCATCATGTAAATGAACGTAAACAGAATTAATGAGGCCAGGACATGTTCTGCTTTAACCGCCTGCGACAACGCATTTGACGTTCTGAGCAGGCCATAGACAACCCACGGTTGCCGACCTACCTCTGCCGTATACCAGCCAACCTGATTGGCAATCTGCGGCAGCAACACCGAGAACACAAAAATGCCCATCAGCCAACGGGTTTCAAACAGTTTTTTTCGGTAAAGCATGAACAAACTGAACAGCGTTAGCCCGATTAGCGTGATGCCAATGGCAACCATCAGGTGATAGGTCTGAAACACGAAGTTAACGGCCGTCGGGCGGTCTTCTGGTCTAATGCTATTGAGGCCGGGAATTGGCGCTTTCGAATCCTGATGTACTAAAAACGACAAACCACCGGGAATTTTAATGCCCGTGGTTTTCTGCTCTTTCGCATTAACCCAACCCACCAGATACATATCGGCAGGCGCTAACTTGTCAAAATGGCCTTCCATGGCAGCGAGTTTTGCTGGCTGGTATTTTGTGACCACTTCTGCCGACTTACTACCGGTGAACAATTGTGCCAGCGATGATACAGCTGCTACCCACAACGCGATCCGAAACGCAGCCTGGGCATGAAGAATATACTGTTTTTTAAGGATATACCATGCGCTAACGCTCAGTACCAGAAACGATCCGGCCAGCAACGCACCGATCAACACATGTGAATACCGCTCAATCGACGAAGGATTGAAGACCATTGCCCAGAAGTCGGTCACAATAGCGCGGGCATGCATGCCTTTTCCTTCAATGCGATAACCGGAGGGCGTTTGCTGCCATGAGTTCGCGACCACAATCCAGAGGGCCGAAAAAATAGAACCCAGCGCAACGAGTACCGTTGCCATGAAGTGTACCCGTGGGCTTACTTTATTCCAGCCGAACAGCAGAATACCCAGGAAAGCCGACTCCAGCGCAAACGCAAAAATACCTTCAGCTGCCAGCGCCGATCCAAAAATATCGCCGACATAACGCGAGTAGGTGGCCCAGTTCGTGCCAAATTCAAACTCCATGACAATGCCGGTGGCAACGCCAATACCGAAAATGAGCGCAAAAATTTTGACCCAGAAACGGGTTAGTTCTTCGTAAACTTTGTTTTTTGTTTTCAGATACAGTCCTTCCATCACCACCAGGCAAACGCCTAGGCCAATGCTAAGGGGCGGGTAGATGTAATGGAATGCGATGGTGAAAGCGAACTGAATCCGGGAGAGTAATTCTACGTTGTCCATAACCAGAACGATAGCGGGGACAGATCGCCGAGGTCGCAGACAGTCAATGCGATTAGGGGCGAACAGGGCGAGAAAACTATCGCCCGAAAGGTACAACCGGATGCTGAAACAGCGGACGTTTATCTAGTATATTTTACCAGAAAACTAAGGCATCGGTTATTCTCGCTGACCATTGATGGCCGCACAATCGTTCAACCGGTCGGGAAACCGGCTCTTGTCTCGATAAAAGTTTGGTTGATTCTTAGTGCTTTTTACCAAACTTAAGGGTTGTCTTACCGCCCGTAACTCGGCCATTGTCGTATTGGTAGGACGATTCAACACGTTGGTTTTTAGGCTTTTCAATACCCAATGCGGGTGTCTGGCCAGATGTAGCCGTCGAACTACCTACGTTAAGCTGGCTCTGGAAACGACCATTTTCTTTATATTTCGCCAAACCAGATGGATTTTTCGATTCTTTCGGCTGAACTTTTGCCGAATCGGCCTGCTGAGCAAAACTACCATACGAAAGTAGCAGTGCAAAAAAGAGGAAATTCGCCTTCATACGTGTAAAGGTTTAGAAGCAATAGATCCAGTAAATTTATGTCTATAAAACCGTATACCCCCGGCAGAAGTTTAAACTATGCCGTGTACGTTTATTTATCGTAATTGCTTGTGCAACCTGCCGAACCCCGATCCTTTCAGCACCAGATTAAAAATTACATCATTGCGTTTTATCAGACGCAGCGCAAGGCGTTTGTCATTATCATTACGCTACTCGTTGCGCTCTACGTGCTCACCGTGCCCGATCAGGCCGACGACATGGTCAATGCGGTCACTGACGAAGGTGTCTTTAGCCGCCTATTCCAATATATTCTGCTCAGCACATTCATATGGAGCTGGATAGTTTATGGCTGCACACGCATGATTCTGCATATTTCGCCGGTTGGCCTACGGCTTAACAAAGAATGCGATCTCCTGCTCCGATGGTTACCCAAACTAGGCGGTATGATTCCGGCGTTGATTCTGGCCTATTCCTTCTGGAAGCCCAACCACTGGCAGCCTTACCTCCTGGTATTCCAAAGTGGCCTTTTGCTAGGCCTATTTCTGGTGGTCGAGCAATACGTACCGGTTTTTGCCTTACCCGTTCATTGGAAATTTTCGGAACGCTATACCAACTTCACGCAGAATATACGCGCTCTTTGGCGGAATCCGCTCGGGCGGGTCGTGGTTACGGGTGGGCTCGTGTTCAGTATTGTTCTGACTCTTGTGTTCAGCTTACCCGTCGAATGGGGAATTGCCCGAAGCTTTCGCCCTACAGCCATCATTATTTTCGGAATCACGCTCTACACTTTTGCGGGAAGTCTGGTGGTGTATTTCAACGATTACCGGTACCGTCCACTCATGTTGATGGTATTCGTCTACCTGATCGTGATTAGTGCGTTTAATGACAACACAACCGTTAGAGAGGCCACAGACTCGTCAATACCCCCGATTTCGCAACGCCCAACGGTGGAAGCACACTTTGCCCAATGGGTTGCCGCCCGCAGGCAGGAAGAAGGCGACACGATTCCGCTGGTGCTGGTTGCCGCCGAAGGTGGAGGTATTCGCGCACTGAACTGGACTGCCGAAACACTCATCCGGCTCGACTCGATTATTCCGGGCTTCAGTCGTCATGTATACGCGCTCAGTGGCGTGTCGGGCGGGGGCGTTGGAACGGTTTTTTACACCGCTTTTCTGCGCGATGTTGCCGAGGCTGACCGCAATAACCGATTTGGGCAATTCAGAAAAGTAATCCGAGACGATTATTTATCCGGCGTATCGGCCGCTCTGTTATTTCCGGAATCCATACAACGGCTTGTGCCTTTCCCCCTACCGGCTCTCGAACGCGCCAAATGGCTGGAAGACTCCTGGTCTGGCTCCTACCGCGACAATCTGGGCCTACGTACGCTCGACTCCTCACTGACTCAATTGTATTATACGTCCAGTGGCTACAATTACAACTTACCTTCTCTACTGCTAAACGGAACCCTTGCCGAATCGGGCCAGAAAATCATTACCTCGAATCTGCAACTCGATCCGCATTATTTCAAGAATGTGGTGTCGACACTGGATGTACTTGGAGCGGATGTGCCGCTCAAAACGGCGGCCTCGTTATGCAGTCGCTTTCCGGTAGTGACCAATGGTGGTCTGGTTCAGAAAGATACGCTCGTGGGTAATGGCCAAAAACAGCGATATGGCGGGCACGTGGTCGATGGCGGTTATTTTGATAATTCGGGCGTCGAAACCTGCATTCAGCTTCTAAACAACCTTGTCCCTTCCATTCGACGGCTGGATACGGCCGAACGAGTCACCATCATTCCCTACATCCTCTTTATTCAGAACAGCAATACGATTGGCAGTCTACCACAGAAGCGGTCCATATTGCAGGAAGTACAGATTCCGTTGCTGGCTTTTTTCAATGCCTGGGACAACGGCTCGACCACCCGCGACAATATGTTCAACTCCTTTATGGATCGTTTTACCAACCCCCGAACAAACTATCTCACCCTCCGACTGGCTTATAACGATAAATATCCGCTGGGCTGGTTCCTCTCCGACAGCGTTGCCCGTAGCATTAGTCAACAGGCGAAAGACTCAATCAGCCTGAAAAATAAAGAGTTGGTGCGGCTAAAGAGCGCATTCGGTCGATTAGGTGTAAAACGCGTGACGAACTAGGTATTCGGCTACCTTTCAGGCGATTAGTTTCCAGTTTTTGTAGGATTCCATAGACCAGACCTTTGAGAAATGGCCTATGGAATCTTAGCCCTATTCTGCAAAAATCCAACCTTGTTGTACATTCGCCCCCAAACAAATTTCTTTCAACATGAACCTTCGCATTAACGGCCGTATCTGGCTCGAAACAGCCTCCACCGACGGCACCGAACGGTTTATGGGTATTGGTCGACTGGAATTGCTCGGTCATATTCAGCGTACTGGTTCGATTAACCAGGCGGCAAAAGCCATGAATATGTCTTACAAACGGGCCTGGGAGCTGGTCCATTCGATGAATACGCAGGCTGATTCACCACTGGTAACGACCCAGACCGGGGGCGAAAAAGGGGGTGGAACCATTATAACGGCTGAGGGAGAAAAATACCTCAGTCATTACCGGGCTTTGCACGAACGGTTCGAGAAATTCCTGGCCGATGAGTTGGCCAATCTTCCGGCTTAACAACTGCCAGCTAGCCCATTCATAACAAAACGGCATCGTTATTTTCGAACAAATAGAACGATCGTTATCTTTCGGAGGAAATAACGACGTTCATGAAACACCTGTTCCTGCTGTTTTTTTTAACAAGTCCTGCCCTATTAGCGGCTAACCTGCCCGACAGTACCATCAATCCAACCGATTCGCTGCGTAAAATTCAGCTAAGTGAAATCGTTGTTACGGCTTCCCGCATATCCGAAAATGTGTTAAAATCGCCCGTTAGTATTGAAGTACTCGATGCGCGGCAAATTCGACTTTCGGCTCAGCCTTCGTATTTTGATGCCATCGAAAACCTCAAAGGTGTTCAGTTACTGACACCCAGCCTTGGGTTCAAGGTATATAACACACGTGGTTTCGCTAATCCCACCAATGTTCGGTTTGTTCAACTGGTAGATGGCATGGATAACCAGGCCCCACACATTGGCGGGCCCATTGCCAATGCGCTGGCTCCGTCGGATCTGGATATTCAGCGGGTCGAGATTGTGCCGGGAGCAGCTTCGGCACTTTACGGTCTGAATGCACTGAATGGATTGGCACAACTCATTACGAAAGATCCGTTTTCGTCACCAGGGCTAAGTATCAGTCAAAAAACCGGGGTTAACCATGTCAGCGATCCGCTCAGTTCCGCAAAAGTATTTAGCGAAACTAGTTTACGTTATGCCCAGACGATTGGCTCCCGGCTGGCTTTTAAAGTGAACCTGACCTATCAGCGTGGCTACGACTGGATTGCCCGCGACGCGTCGGATCTGAACCCGAATGCCAACGCATCACTTGGCCTGACCGGCACCAGTAATCCGGGCAGTGATCTGGTCAATAATTACGGAGACGAATCGGCCAACCGCCGTACGTTGACCATTGATGGCAAAAAATATGTAGTATCGCGTACCGGCTATTTTGAAAATGAAACGACCGATCTGAGCCTGAATAATCTTCGGGGCGATGTAGCTGTTTTCTGGCGAATCCGACCCACGCTGACCGTGTCGTACCGTTACAAAGCCGCTACGCTCGATAATGTCTACCAACGCACCAATCGATTCCGGCTCGACAATTATGTGCTCGATCAGCATGGTCTGACGCTCGAATCACCATCCGTTCAAATTCGGGCCTACCGAACCCGCGAAAACACCGGCGACTCCTACAACATCCGCTCAATGGCCGAGAATATCGACAAGTCTTTCAAGTCAGATAACCAATGGTTTGCCGATTTTACGACTCAATTCACCAATAGCATCACAGCGGGTCAGGCGGTTACGCAGGCACTACAGAACGCCCGCAAACTTGCCGATTTTGGCCGGCCACAACCGGGTTCAGAAGTATTCAATAATCAGGTGGCCAAGCTCCGTGATATTAACAATTGGGACATTGGTGCGGCTCTGCGCGTAAAATCGTGGATGTATCATGTGGAAGGGCAGGTAGAGCCGACGCGCGTTTTATGGTCAGGCTTTCGGCAGAAAACCGGAATCGACCTGCTGGCTGGATTCGACTATAGGCAATACATTGTTTATCCAGATGGCAACTACTTCATCAATCCTGACCGAACGGATCATAACCTCATTTACGACAAAACCGGTGGCTTCGTTCAGGCATCACGGTCGTTTTTCAGCGATCGGCTGAGCCTTCGTGGGTCGTTGCGTGTGGATAAAAACCGCTATTTCGATCCGCGCGTAAATCCCAGACTATCGCTTGTGTTTTCGCCAACCGAGAATCATAATTTTCGGGCGTCCTATCAAACAGGATACCGATTCCCGTCGCTGTTTGAGGCTTTTTCCAACGTCAATTCCGGCGGAGTGAAGCGCGTAGGCGGTCTAAAAATCATGTCGCAGGGCATTTTCGAAAACTCCTATTTCCGTACGTCTATCGACGCGTTTCAGGCAGCCATTAACACCGATGTCAATACCTATAAGTTAACGACTGATCAGGCTATCCAGAAAAACAAGGGTCTTCTGAAGCCCAATACGTATACCTATCTGAAACCCGAGCAGGTCAACAGTATCGAAGTGGGGTATAAAGGGCTATTTTTTACCAAGAAGCTGTATGTAGACATCGATTTTTACTATAATGTCTATCGGAATTTCATTGCGCAGGTTGAAGCCAATATCCCCAGAGGCACCAATCGGGACTCGCTCGCCTATTACCTGGCCGACCGCAACCAGCAGGATCGATACCGACTCTGGACCAATTCTAAAACAACGGTCTATAACTACGGCTCCAGCCTGGGCATCCGGTATTCGGCGGGTCGCAACTGGGTACTTTCGGGGAATGCATCGCTGGCACGGCTCGACCGGACCGATCAGGGCGATGGCCTTGAAGAAGCCTTTAACACACCGAAATGGATAACAAACCTGGGTGTATCAAATACCGACATCTGGCAAGGCATTGGCTTTTCGGTCAATTATAAATACCAGAGTTCATTTCTGTGGCAGTCGTCGCTGGCAACGGGTACGGTTCCGGCCATCAATACCTTCGATGCCCAGGTCAGCTATGCATTACCCAACCGAACCTTTGGATCGCTTTCCTTTAAAATTGGCGCTACCAATCTCTTAAACCGACCGTACACTACGTTTACCGCTGGCCCTGCCGTAGGTGGTTTTTATTACGCAACAGTGGTACTAAACGTGCTGGAATGAACCTTGCGGTCAGGCTGCATCCGACTGCCATTGCGCATGGGCTGATCGCTCACGAATTTCTGACGACAATGCAAAAAGCGGGCGTTCCTGATGGCGATCCAGCCAAACTGGATTTGAAGAGTATTGTCATACAATGCTCCAATCAAGATTATGCATGAAAGTTATGACAATACGGAAATGGCAAAGTGGCTATTGAAAATATTGACACGATTAAAAAAGTAATTTCACTATAACAGAAGCGGTTAAGGGCATGTACTGCATGCCCTTAACCACTTCTGTTTTTCTTTTTTTTACTTCTTCGCCGTGTACATAACACGCCATACTTTACCCTTCACCGAATCAGAAATATAAAGCGATCCATCCGGGCCCTGAGCCAGTCCTACGGGACGGGCTTTAGCATCACCTGGGCTAGCCAGGTCGAGTTTACCCGCGTTAACATCGGTACCAGGTTTACCTAGTTCGGCTACCCCCGCGAAATTCTCGGCAAATACTTCATATTTACCCGACGGGCGACCATCTTTCCCAAAAGGGATGAAAGCAACAAAGTAGCCTCCCTGCTTGAGTGGAGCACGGTTCCAGGAACCATGGAAACAGACAAATGCACCATTTTTGTAACGCGCCGGAAATTGACTGCCCGTGTAGAACAGTAAGTCGTTGGGTGCCCAGTGCCCTGGAAACGCCATAATTGGCTTATCTTTTCCAGCACAACGGTCTATTTTCGAGCCATCACCACCGTATTCGGGCGCTAAGAATTTCTGATTTTTATAATGATCGTTGTAACAATAAGGCCAGCCAAAATCAGAACCTTCTTTTACCATCAGAAACTCTTCGGATGGCAGTTCAGCACTCACTTCATCGGTAAACACACCACCCCAGTTATTGAGATTGTCGCGGCCATGTTGCAGTGCATACAGGGTGTTTGTCGCCGTGTTCCAGTCGAGGGCAACGGCATTCCGAATACCGGTTGCATACCGTTTGCCATCTGCTTTGTGCTGGTTGAGCTTGTTGGCATCGAACTGCCAGATTCCGCCGTACTCTTCCAGAATCGGGCAGGGGTCCATTCCTTTCGATCCTTTTTGCCGGTCTTTCTCCTGACAGGCATTGGAGGGTGCGCCAAAGTTCACGAATAACTTACCGTCTGGACTGATAGCCAATGATTTACTGGCATGTTGACGCTGGAGGGTCAATCCCGAAACAATCGGTTCGGCGGGTGACGTTTCCATTACTTTGCCATTGGTCAGTTTATAGCGATAAACCGACGTATCGGATGACGCATAAACATAGCCGTTGTAAATAGCCATGCCGGTGCCCGTGTTGTTGCCGAGCATGACAGTCTGATCGGCGCGACCATCGCCGTTATTATCGCTCAGTTCAACAATCCCTTTCCCATCATTGAGTTTCTCTAATTTCACGAATACCGTGCCAGCCTGATCGACAGCGATATGGCGGGCTTTACCAAGATTGTCGGCAAATACGAGCCCCCGGAAACCACTGGCAAGTTTAATACCACCGTTGTCGGGATCTGGCGCAGGCAGGGTTACCGCATTCTGGGGTGATTTCGAATTCCCCGTTTTGACAGGAGACCCGTCATGTCGACCGGTAAAAGCAACAGTTGCGGTCATAGCCAGCAACAGTAACGTTGATTTCATGATAGTAATTTGATTGTAGGAAGTGTTATCATGCGTGTAACGACGCGTCGTTCACAAAAGTTTTTGGCTTATAAAGCCATTGGATGACTAATTTGCGGCATGAGTAATGAACTACTAACCTGGTCGGATTTCGAAAAAGTTGAAATCCGTACTGGTACCATTATTTCGGTAGAAGCTTTTCCGCAGGCTCGCAAACCAGCCTACAAACTTACCATTGATTTTGGTGATTTTGGCACCAGACGTACGTCCGCTCAAGTTACTAAACTCTATCAGATGGACGACCTGATTGGTAAGCAGGTCGTGGCTGTTGTTAACTTTCCTCCGAAACAAATCGCGACGTTCATGAGCGAGTGTCTGGTGCTGGGAGCCGTAGCCGACGATGGCACCGTTACGTTATTGCAAACCGAACGTCCGACGACTAATGGCCAGCGGATTGGTTGATACCTAGCTCGAACAGCCAAATTAGTTAACCGCCTAAGACTTTCGCCCAGTTACGCATACCTGTCATCTTAAGGGTATATAACCCCCGTTAGTCGTTCAGCCGTTTGCCAAAGGTGAGCTGCAAGACTAGAATTCAGCGCAACAACGTCTAGTTCGGCCTTTGCCGGATAACCTCTCAGACCCCCATTCTGGTCGGGGCCGTAGAGACAGCCGCCTTCAACCTCTGACGATACGGCAGCATACAGGCTGGGCAAGGCTCCCTGCGCCGTTTCCATAAGGGCACCAAGCCGTTGGGTTGCTGCTTCTATGGCCGCCTTGTCCATATTACGGGAAAGGTCGGTTTTAGTTACGCCGGGATGGGCAGCTACTGACAGAACGCTGTCATGAGCCGTTGTAATTCTTTTCTGGAGTTCAATAGTAAACAGTAAATCAGCCAGTTTGCTCTGGCTGTATTCGCGCATGGCGTCGTATCCTTTTTCTGATCGCAGGTTATCAAAATCGATCGTTCCGTAGCGATAGGCAAGGCTGGTAAGCGTTACTACCCGAGCATTAGTTGTCTGTTTTAACAAGGGATACAGATAGCCCGTCAGTGCAAAATGCCCTAAAAAATTTACCCCGAATTGCAATTCGAAGCCATCGGCGGTTACTGACGCCGGAGGCACCATAACCCCGGCATTGTTGATGAGTACATCAAGTCTGGAATGGTGTTGCAAAAAATGGTTGGCAAACTGCTTTACTGAAACCAGGCTAGCCAAATCGACTACCCCCGCTTCCAGCGTGCCATTTCCAGCATGTGTGTTTAGGCTGACAATGGCATTCTGGGCTTTATTCTCATCCCGACTGGCAACCACTACATGCGCCCCAGCCTCATAGAAGGCCAGTGCTGTTTCATACCCAATACCGGCATTCGCGCCGGTAACAACGACCGTTTTACCGCTCTGATTCCTGATGTTTTCTTTTGTCCACATACTATTCTTAGTTCAGGACAAAGTTCCGGCGAAGTAAAAGCAGTATGGTAACACATTCCAATGTAAAATGTATACAATTCAAATAGACGCTTTTCGATAAGTGGCCGGTGTCTGACCGGTCTGTTTCTTAAAAAATCGATTGAAATAGGTGGCATACTCAAAGCCCAGACAAAAAGCAATGTCAGCAACCGGCCAGTCAGTATAGTGCAATAGCATCCGGGCTTCATTGGCCACCCGCGCCTGTATGTGCTGAATGGTTGGCTTGCCGGTAACCTGCTGAATGCTGTGATTCAAATGATTTACGTGTACATGAAGGGCGTTGGCGTAGTCGGCTGGTGATTTCAAGGCCAACCGTTGCTGCGACGAATGGATTGGGAATTGCTCCTGCATTAATTTGAAAAACTGATCCGTCAGCCTTTCTGCAGCCAGATTGTATACGGGCGACCTGTTGGCCTGGAGCTTAAGTGCTTCGTGCAGGATCAGGCTCACATAGTTCCGCATGACATCTTCTTTGTAGGCATAGTCAGAAACAGCTTCATGGCTTAATTTCTCAAACAGCGCGGTCAATTCGTTCCCCAACTCTTCATTGACGGGATAGGCAGGCACCACGTTGGCGCTGAAGAGGGCTGATCGCGCAAGCGTACCTAATTGCTCTTTGTTATGAAAAAACTCTTCGGTAAAAAGACATGTATAGCCCGAATGGACAGCCGAGGTGGGTTGCCAGGAGTATGAAAGCAGTGGATTGAAAAACAGCAGATAGGGCCCATCGATATCCACCCTGGTTCCGCTAAAGTGCATGACCCCGGTTCCCCTGGTTATAAACGATATTTTATAATAATCGCGCCGGTTGTAGGACACCGTCTTGTATTCATCCGACTCAATTTTTACAATGCGTATCGGACTAATCGGTAAACCTATTAACTGGCTGGTATCCATTCGTGTCGGTTGATGCATAAATTGCACAAATCAAAGTACGCTTAAACGCTCTGTACAGAGAAGTCGAACAAAGCAGGTTAATATAGAAGCTGCTTTGTTCGACTCATTGACGCTTCTTCAAAGATACTTTTGATCTGGCTAATTCAATATATACCAAACGGTATATATTGATGCAAAAAAAATACGTTAGCCGCTTTATGCTTTTAGATGATCGGTACTACTAGCAACTTCCTCCCATTCGGCCACTTCTTTTTCCATCTGCTCTGTTTTGCTTCTGAAAGCAGCCACGGCATCCTTCCCTACAGGCAGGTGAAGCGGTGGATTTTCGCTTTCTGCTAACTGGATAATAACCTGGGCTAATTTGGCAGGATTGCCCGGCTGATTACCATCCAGATGCCCGATTACCACTCTCATTTTCCCTACGGTATCCTGATAAGCATCCAATACAATTTCAGAGGTATTGTAGGAATCACTGGAGGCAAACTGGGTACTGAAAAGTCCCGGTGCTACAGCCGTCACATGGATACCAAACGGCCTGACTTCAAGCGATAATCCTTCGGAAATGCCTTCTACGGCAAATTTGGTAGACCCATAGATACCGAAGCCTGGAGCAGAAGCACCATAACCAAAGAGCGAGGAAATATTGATAATATGACCTGCTTTGGCTTTACGCATGAAGGGCAAAACGGCTCTGGTTACATTCAATAATCCAAAAACGTTGGTGTCATACTGCTTTTTAACTTCCGCATCTGTTATCTCTTCTGTTGCGCCCAACAGCCCATAGCCCGCATTGTTGACCAGAATATCAATTTTGCCAAACTGGGCAATTGCGCGTTGAACTCCTTCTTTTACCTGGTTTTCTTTGGTCACGTCCAGCACAACAACAAGTAGATTGCTATTGTCATTTAGCGCGGCAACAAGTTGTTCGGGATTTTTCCGAACGGTGGCTACTACTTTGTCGCCCGAATTCAGGGCAGTTTTTGCGATGTCGAAGCCAAAACCGCGTGAAGCTCCCGTAATAAACCATACTTTCTGGGTTTTCATGGCATTTAAAATTTAACTGATTGATAGGATTAAGTCTTTTAAAAATGACCGATCGGTCATTTTCTGATCAAAAAAAATTACACTTCTTTTTCCTCAATTTCTTTTTTCAATGAGCGGGCAATAACCTTCATCGACTTGTTATTACCTGCAATGCGTGACATCATGATGCCACCTTCCACCAAGGCAAATAGTTTGGTGGCAAATTCTCCAGGCTCCCAGTCCGATTTGAACTCACCCAGGGCAATTCCCTCCTGAATAATGCGCTCAATAGTTTGCTGAGCTCCTTCAATAACGGCATTTACTTTTTTTCGGATTACCTCATCTGTATCATCGGCTTCCATACCAAAATTAAGCATAGGGCAACCACCCTCAAGTGGTGGATCAAGTGGGTCAATAAATGTGTCGATGTAAGCGAATAGCTTTGCTTTTGCGGTCTGGTGCTTATTCAGCCCGGTTTCAACCACATCCGACAGTTTCGCCAGCTGATAATCGACCACGGCATAAGAAAGCTCCTTTTTGCTTTCAAAGTGTACGTATAAGCTTCCTTTCGCCAACTTTGTGACGTCCAGTATGTCGCTCATCGACGTACCTGCAACACCCTTGGTATTGAAAATCGGAGCGGATTTACTGATAATTAATTGCCGGGTTCGCTCTGCTTTAGTCATGTCATCTAATTGATAGCACAAAGAAAACTGACCGATCGGTCATTTCCAAACAAAACTTGACAAAATAAATTTTTCACGAACAGAAAATTGTATTAATAAGGCTGGTTATTGGGTCGATTGGCAGGAGTAGAAACAGGAAAAGTATGCGTAACTCCGGTTCTATGATTCAGACGCTCAATCGTTACAGATTGAGATGATGCACTTACTTACCATCGAAAGCCCAATGACCGATCAACAAAGACAGTCGACGTGGATTAAATTAATTTTGTCCAAATTCGGAACTGATAAATCAGAACAATTGGATTTGTAATTTACCGGTCCTACTGCTCACTAAACTTTTATGGCAGTAATGAAGTCTTTGTGTAAAGAAGGCAATATGACCGCAAAAAAAATCATTTTTATTTCTATGCCCTGTTTCCGTTTTACTTGTATGAAAACCCTTCTACTGATCGCTTTTTTCAGTTTATCACTCACTAGTTTTACCCACGCTCAACGCGCCGACGATACATCCCACTATCGTACCGCTCCCATTCCGGCGCACCTGTTACCCATTGAGCGCACGGCTGCCTCATCATTTGGTAGTGTCTATTTCTACGGGGGCAAACGACTTTCTTCGCCCTTTGCGCTCGAAGTACCCTTTTACGAACTCAATGATCCAACAGTTAACCACCATTTTCGCGCATTCCGAACGTTAACGACCATCAGCCGGCTCACTTCATTAGCCACGCTCGCCTATGTAATTTTCAACAAAAACGGCCGCAATAGCACCTACTGGATCGTTTATGGCTCGTCTATTGGTGCTTCACTTACCTTAGCGATCATCGGAAATGGCCACGTAAACAAGGCCGTAACGCGTTATAACGAAATGCTTCGACAACCGCGTGTGGGCATGTCCATTGCGCCAATTCCGCTAACGGGCCGGCAGGCTATTGGTGTGGGCGTTGCCTATCGATTCTGAAAGCGTAATCAATAGGAATCAATCCTGAAATGTCTGTGTTGAATTCTAACGAATCATCCTGTTTACTATGAAATGACATTTCCGTTTCGCTCAACGCAACAACCGCCGATAGAATCTTACTTTCAGGAGCATTTTTCGGATGAAAGCCTGAAACGGGAAGCCCAGCGGGCGGGCGTTTTATCGGCTTTGTTTCTGTTTAGTACGGTCATGCTGGCTCTTTTACAGCCGTTTCTGCGGGCCGACAACCTGATGTACCTTCCCGGCCCTATTATGCTCACAGTTGCCCCCTATCTGGTGGGTATGGGTATTTATGAGTGGGGTATTCGGCGGTTATTCAGGCAACAGCTGGAGCGCCATCAGGACTTACCTACATTTTTTAAGTTTGCCAATGCTACGTTCGAGATTACGTCTATTTCATTCATTCTGTTGATTGTATCGCGTCATCTTGGCGATCCGTTGCTGGTGTTGAACAGCCCGCTGGCCTATATTTATCTGTTTTTTATCATTCTCTCTACCTTACGGCTTAACTTATGGCTGTCGGCCTACACAGGTTTCATTGCCGGAGCTGAATTTATCGGCGTTTACTTCCTGATTGCCAAGCCCGGACTAGTCGAGCCTTATCTGGAAATAGATATGTTCCTGCATTTGCCGCTGATGTTTATTGCCAAAGGGGGACTGCTCATTCTGGCAGGGATGGCCGCCGGTTATGTGTCCCGGCAAATCCGGCAAAGCATTACCGACACCATTCGCGCAACCGAAACAGAGCAGCAAGCCGTAACGCTCTTTGGTCAGCAGGTATCGCCCGAAATTGCCCGCGCGGTACTGGAGCAAAAAGGAAACTACCAGAGTCATCGGATGCGGGTTGCGGTCATGTTTCTCGACATCCGTGATTTCACCAAATACGCCAGCCACGAAACGCCCGAGGATGTAATGGCTTATCAAAATACGTTCTTCGGTATTATCATCCGTATCGTCGAACAGTATGGTGGCGTTGTCAATCAGTTTCTGGGCGATGGCTGTATGATCACATTCGGGGCACCGGTCGAAGTCGACAATCCAGCCGAGGTGGCCGTTGAGGCTGGCTTCACCATTTTAAAAGAAATCCGCAAAGCCGTTACCGACGAGTTAATGATTCCAACAACCATTGGGATTGGCATACACCTCGGCGATGCGGTAGTCGGCAATATTGGCACCGAAACCCGTCAGCAATACTCCGTAACGGGCAATGTCGTGATTCTGGCTGCCCGCATTGAGCAGTTAAATAAACCCTTTCATACACAGTTTCTGGTATCGCGGGAAGTGTATGAATCATTGACAAACCCGCCCGAAACAGTTCGTGCTCTCGGTCCAACGGTCATTAAAGGTGTCGATGAAGAAATTGAATTGTATCAGTTGTTTTAGCCGTTCTGTTCTTCTTAGAAGAAAAATCCTACCCGAAGCATTGGGATACGATCTTCGCGGGAGACCGCATAGAGCAATGAAATAACCGCTGTATTGTAGGGCGATAACCAGAGGCCGCCACCGTAGCCATGATGCCAGACGTTTGACTTTTCGCCATCGACCCATACCCGTCCAACATCATTAAAAGCGAGAATCCCGGCATAAGCCGGAAACAGGTAGGTTTTAATCGTAAACAGGCGCATTCGCAGATCCAGGTTGTGGTAGAAGGCGTTCTCGCCCGCAAAGCGTGTCCGCCGGAATCCCCGTAGATTCGTTAGACCGCCGAGCGTACTGGCCTGGAAAAACTCATAGTTATCGTTTAAATTCAGGCTGGTACCTACGCGCGTTGCAATGGTCAGAATGGCCGGTAACCGAATGCTGGCATAAAACGAGAGATCAGACTGTAGTTGCGAAAATGATTTCGATTGATCATTCAACCCTCCGTAAGCCGTCAGCGATGTTCGCCATAGCAATCCACGCGTTGTCAGCAACGGATTATTGCGGGTATCAACCGTAAAACCAGCCTTCAATCCTCCATACAGAAATGAGTTGAAGAGTCGTTGACCATCTGGAATGCTCGCGGCATAGTCCTGAATAAACTTCTTCTGGCCTTCTTCCACTTCAATCCGCTCGACCGATGGGCCGTAGAAAAATGTGGCTTTCCCCAATTTATGCTGTAAAAGAGCATTTAAGCTCCAGTTCTCGAATCGGACCCGGTAATAATTGACGCCCAATTCTTTATTGAATACCGTTTCATTGCCGATGCCAAAGAAATTCTGGACGAAATTCGGGGCTTTTATATCGGCATTGAGTAACAAATCAGCCTTGCCCAGTAAGTCTGTAAATGTTCCGTCGTAATGAAAATTGTAAGCTTCGGTTGCAAACGCATGGCTGACCATGATTCGGTGTTGCTGAGCGAATGGCTCCTTGCGGAAGCCCTGCGTCCGACGCAAAATACCTCCGCCAATAAACAGACCATCATCGGGGTTGGCCTGCACGGTGGCCAGCGGCATGGTAAGGTTATACCGGAAAGCCGTACGGTCGTATTTATTGACATCTTTATTATCCGACAAGCGATTACGCGTTTCTGAACCTCCCGAAATGGTCGTGTTCTTGCGTAGATCATACACCCACGTTCTGCGTGATAGCCCCCGAACCGATGAACTATCCGTTATGACATCATCGCCTTTGCCGCCGATAATCCGGATCAGACTGCCTTCCGGGGCCGTACCATGAAGCACAAATCTGTCGTCGCCACCCAACCCATACAACCGTATCTCCTGCGTTTCGGCCGGATCGAATCGGCGCTTATACAGTTCCTGGGTTGGTTCTTTGTCTTTATTGAGTTTATAAACAACCACATCTGTCTGGCCGTCAGGTAGCCGGGTCAGATCGAAGAGTTCGTCCTTATCGCTACCCACTACATCAACGGCTTTGGCCAGAAAACGGTATTGTTCGTCGGCATAACGCAGCAGATCCGCACGACGCTGACGCAGTTTAGCCGCTATCGTTTCGGCGGTCAGGCTCCGCGATGGCTCAGGTAACTGACTCAGGGCTTTATTGATGGCCTCATCGGTCAGGCTTCGTTGCAGTGAATCGGCCACCGCCAGCCAGTCGGCGCGGCTTGGTTCGGTCAGAAATGAGCGGTCGAAAAAGCGGGCGTTGGTATTGAACCCAGGCACATACCGGATTTTATAATCAAATCCCTGTATTTTAGGCAGTAACCAGCGTCGGCTGACGATTTTCGGCAGAATACCTTCATTGACAAAAAACGCCTGATCGCGGTCGCGCGGAACAGGCATAAAGCGCAAACCTTTACTCGACTTAAAACTAGCCCACCGCCACTGATCGTCATGCCGGTCCCAATCGCCAATCAACATATCGAACAGCCGCGCCCTCAGCACAGATCGCTGATCGACCCGATTGTCGTTGTCGTCCTGTAGTTTCTCAAGGAGTTTGGGGGTACTATAAAGCTTTGACGTATTCCCAAACAGCCCCGTTCCTTTGTAATCACCGTCGGCCCGTTCTTCGAGCAACATGAGCATGTTGGCAAACGTATGCTGGTAGTCGCGCAATGCCGTATCATCGGGCATCACGACTACCTTCGGATTTGTATGATAGACGCCAGCAGTCTCGGCCAGTGGCGCTATGGCCAACGCGGCAAACGGATGCGAAGCCGAGATCTGATCCTGTACGATATCGTTGGCAAGTCCACTCCGTAGCGCTTCCGGAATCGCCTTCTCCGGGTATTTTTCGATGGATCGGATCGCAAATTCATGCTTCTTTGGGTCAACAAGCCGCAACGACAACGTCTGGAAACCGCCACCCCGCTCAGTAGGCACCAGGCCCGCCTTCTGCATATTCAGCACAGGAACGGTCAGGGGATTCGTCCATACATCGCGGTAATTGGCACCGAACCAGAACCGCTTACCCGATCCGGCGGCATAGCCAGCGCCCGGCACAATCCGCAAACTATCCGGTTGTTTCTGGGTCTTTTCGATTAGGCTCGGAATTGGGTCCGGACGAAGCTGGATCGTTGTCTGATACAATAGTTCGCCGGTTGGCTGCTGATCGCTCGGGGCAAAAAACGAAATGGTCATCTGGTTGCCAACCCCGAAATCCAGCCTAGCAAATCCCTGCTTTTCAAGCGCAAATAACGACTCGGCTTTTTTGGCAACCGCCGTATGTTTTGATCCACTGCCACTGGTCAGATAATTCAGGCTATCACGCCGGATCAGTTGCAGGTTATGATCGTGGCCGTTGGTATAAATCAGGTTGCGGTATTTCTTAAAAAGAGCAACCATACCATTCCGCATCTCGCGGTATACGGGGTTGGGCAAATCCTGTAAGCTTCCGAACACCGACCGATAGATTGGGTAGATCGAGCCAATAACGGGCAGCGGCACATATAGCCATTTACGAATGTCTGTCAATGGAAACAGGTGGTCTTTGAGCGTAAAATGCCCTCCATGCTCACCGTGGCTATACATCGGGTGGTGGCCCGCTACCACTACGCGCCGATGCCGGTTGCGGTACAGAATATCGTCTAGTTGAGTCAGAAATTCAGGAAGGCTCTTGGCTCCACAATCTGACTCTTCGCCAGGTCTGTCCCACGGATGCAGCCAGTACTGCGTGTCCATCAGCACCAGCGTCAACGAATCGGACAAAGGCACCTCAACCGGCCCAGGGCACCCGTCATTCGGAAAAAAGACGTCGTCCCGGCCGGTATATTGGCGCACAAAATCCTGCTGATTTTTAATCCGTTGCCATCCTTCCCGGCCGCTTTTGTCCCAGTCATGATTACCCGGAATGGCAAAAACCCGACCCGTAAACGCAGTCCGCAAATCGAGTTGGTCGCGCATCCGGCGTTCAGCGTCCGGCCGGTTCGGATTATCGGCATCCGGCAATCCAAATTGGTATATATTGTCACCTAACAGAATCAGGGAACTGTTCGATCCGGCCTTTTGTAGCTGTGCGCGAAGGGCGTTCAGTACGGGATCCTGACCGTTGGGCAGGGGCGCTCCGGCATCACCCAGCAGAAAGATACTGTAAGAAGTCTGTGCCCAGCCAGGCATGCCAACGCTAACAAGAGAACCGGCTATAAACAGAGAAATCACTATGTAAAGAGATCTCATACAAAGAGGAAATTTATCAGGTGTATCATCGAATCTGTCGGGCAGATTCATAAAGAGTCAAACAATCTACTAAAATTCACATTGAGGGTCAGGGCGATACAGGCGAACAAAATTAACATGAGACTCGTAACGGAATCCGTTTTTTATTCGTTACCTTGTAGCTTACCGGCAAGTATAGTTAAACAAACCGTATGATCGCACAGGAAACCACGTTGCTTCATCAAACCCGGATTTACGCCGAATCGTTGCTAAAGCAGCTCACATTAGATTATACCTATCATAACCTGAGTCATACGCAGGCAGTGGTAGCATTTGCCAATGAAATTGCAGACCACGAAGGACTATCGGACACTGATCGCGAAACGGTGCTGATTGCGGCCTGGTTACATGACACCGGCTATAAGGAAGGCTGTACCAATCACGAAGACAACGGTATCGACCTTGCCCGCCCTTTTTTGAAAGAACACGGCCTGCCGAGCAAGCGAATCGAGGAAGTAATCACCTGCATTGAAGCCACTAAAATGCCGCAGTCGCCTAATGGTCATCGGCTGGCCGAGGTGCTTTGCGACGCGGATCTGGGCCATCTGTCAACCGACGATTTTGTTGAACGCAGCGAGCAGCTACGGCAGGAACTAAAACATACCGGCAATAAAATCAGCAAGAAGAAATGGCGAAAGAAGACAGCTGGTTTTCTGGAAAGTCATCGGTATTTCACGCATTACGGCCAAACCGTACTAGGCCCGCGTCAGGCCGCTAATCTCGAACTTCTTCGTCAGCAAATAGCCGACGATGGCGACGATGATGATGACGATAAGCACGGCAAACAGGACAAGCATGATAAACACGACAAAAACGAGAAGCATGCTAAACAGGAGAAGCAGGACAAACAGGACAAACAGGAAGAGATTCTGAATCAACTGTTTGACGCTCCGGCGGCCAGTTCTTCGGCTAAAGTCAAAAAACCAGAGCGTGGGGTCGAAACCATGTTTCGGTTAACATCGCAGAACCATTTTCAATTGAGTGCCATGGCCGACACCAAGGCCAATATCATGATCTCGATCAACACCATCGTCATCTCGCTGGTGGTGAGTATACTGATTCGGAAACTCGAAGAATGGCCCGCATTAACGATTCCAACCGTTCTTTTCACGATAACCAGCGTCATTGCTACTGTATTGGCAGTGCTGGCTACCCGTCCTAATGTTACGAGTGGTGTGTTCAACCGGGAGGATATTGAAAACAAAACCTCAAATCTGCTGTTTTTTGGCAATTTCTATCGCATGGACCTTGCCGATTACGAATGGGGCATGCGCCGGATGATGGATGACGCTGATTTTCTGTATTCAAGCATGATCCGCGACATTTACTTCCTGGGAAAAGTGCTGGGCCGGAAATATAAGCTCCTGCGCTGGTCCTACTCGGTGTTCATGTTTGGGCTGGTTGTGTCTGTGATCGCATTCGGTGTTGCTGCTTACATGAGCCGCTAATCCAGGTAGTTAACCCGTTCTCAAGCGGTATCTTATCAGAAACAATCATTTTGCATAAGCCTTAATTGCCGGAATATTCATTGGCAATCAAGGCACTTAAAAGCGCAAACTAGGCTGGTTTGCGCTTTTTTATTAGCTTCGTTGATTCAATCATCAAACTCATGCAGACAAAGTCTTTACTTCCTCTTCTTCTCGTATTCTTTCTTGTTTCCCCTCTATTAAAAGCTCAAACTATCCTAAATCGTGACGCTCAGATTGCCGATTTGGTCAGTCAGGTTTCGGCCGACAGCCTGCGGGCGCACATCAATGGACTGGTTAGTTTCGGCACTCGTCATACACTGAGTGTACCCGCCAATGCAACCGACCAGCCCGCCAAAAAAGGACTGGGAGCAGCCCGGCAATGGATTCTGGGCAAGTTCAATCAATATGCCAAACAATCGGGTGGGCGTTTAACGGCCACTCTGGATACCTGGACGCTACAACCCGATGGCCGTCGTGTTGACAAACCTGCCAATATGGGCAATGTAATGGCAACGCTTAAAGGAACTGACCCGACCGATGATCGTATCTTTATTGTACAGGGCCACATGGATAGCCGTGTTACGAATGTCATGAATCGGGAATCTGACGCACCGGGAGCCAATGACGATGGCTCAGGAACTGCTGCTGTGATCGAACTGTGCCGGGTGATGAGCAAATCGTCGTTTCCGGCTACGATCATTTTCGTCACGCTAACGGGCGAAGAACAGGGCTTGTTAGGTGCCGAACACCTTTCAGAGCGAGCCATTAAGGAAAAATGGAATGTTGAAGCCGTACTCAACAACGACATTATGGGCAGCAACAACAGCAGCGATACCCGCATCATCGATAACACCCGGCTCCGGGTTTTTAGCGAGGGCTTACCTGGTGTTTTGCTGAAAGATACTACCGGACGCATTGGGCAAATCCGGCAGTTTGGGAATGAAAATGACGGCAAAGCCCGTACCCTTGCGCGTTACCTCAAAGAAATTGGCGAACGCTACGTCGAAAACCTGGAGGTTGTGATGGTCTACCGCAACGACCGCTATCTGCGCGGGGGCGATCATACGCCTTACGTACAACGTGGTATTGCTGCCGTTCGCTTGACCGAGATGAACGAAAACTACGAGCATCAGCATCAGGATCTGCGAACTGAAAACGCCGGAACGCCAGCCGCCATCGAATACGGCGACTATCCTAAATTCATGGACTTCGAATACCTGCGCAAAAACACATCAGTTAATCTGGCTACGCTAGCCAACCTGGCGAAATCGCCAACGGTACCGCAAAAAGTGACCGTTGATGTTCGCAATCTGACCAACTCGACGGTACTCTACTGGCAGGCACCTCAATCGGGCAAGGTAAAGGGCTACTATGTGCTCATGCGCGAAACCTACTGGCCATTCTGGCAGAAGAAATTCTTCACCACCAAACTTGGCATGACGCTGCCTTACTCGAAAGACAATTATTACTTTGCCGTTCAGGCAGTTAGCGAAGATGGCAACGAAAGTTTGCCGGTGCTACCCGTGCCGAATTTACGGTAACAGTTAATGATTAAGCGACGGTGAACCTTGACTCATCGTCGCTTAATCATTAATTCGTCGGCTATTTTTGAGGTTGGCCTGGTAGCCCATCTCAAGGTCTTGCCCAGTTGGCTCACCCCTGATTATTTATTAGCTTTGAGAAAGTAAGCATTATACATATCATGGAAACGCTCACGATAGAAATAAAGACCGCTAAAGCTCGAAAACTCATCGATGACCTGATTGATCTGGGTATTATTTCCATAAAAACGGATCAGCCCACGTGGACAGACATATGGAATAAAGTCGATAGCCAACTGCCCCAAACCGAACCAGACATCACCGAGGATGAAATTATGGCTGAGATCAAAGCCTATCGGCTCGAAAAACAAACGAAATAATCCTGCATGAGAATTGTGGTAGATACCACTGACTTTATCAGTGCATTGATTGGTAAAAAACATCGTGAGAAATTAAAATCAGTTTTAGACAAACCTGAGATTGAGTTATTTGCCGACAATAATTTACTGACTGAACTTTCAGAAGTAGCCCATCGGGATAAATTTCGAAAGTACGTCAGTTTAAGTGAAATAGCCCTTTTTCTGGAAGTGATTCAGGCACGACTTACGATGATTACACCGACCACCGTTGTCACAGATAGTCCTGATCCTGACGATAATTTTTTATTGTCGTTAGCAATAGACTCACAGGCTGAATACCTTATCACCGGAAACAAGAACGACTTGCTTGCACTCAGTCCATATCGGGGGATCCAAATCATACGTCTACAGGCATTTTTAGAAATACTGTCAATCTCGTGAACGTAGTATAGTTCATTCATAAAGATGGCAATGAAAGTTTGCCGGTGCTACCCGGAATTTACGGTAAACTCCAGTGCCCGTTACCTCAGCCCACTTGATCACTCATGTCTACCTTATCGAAGCGGAAGTTTTTGAAAAGCATGATCGGGGCAACCAGCCTGCCGATGATGCAATGGCCTGACCTGACTGATTGGGTGGGTCAGGTGTCGTACGTTCCAGCGGTAGAGCTGGCGCAGCAGGAAGACTTCTGGATAAAAATCCGGGCTTCATTTCCGGTCACAACGGACTTCATCCAACTCGAAAACGGCTACTATTCGCTGGCGGCTCAACCGGTGCTCGATAACTACCTTCAGCATATTCAGCAGGTCAATGCCGTATCGTCCTATTACATGCGTACGCACCAGTTCAACGACAAACGGGAATCGCAGGCACAATTGGCCCGGTTGCTGGGTTGCTCGTCCGACGAACTGATCATTACCCGCAACACCACCGAATCGCTGGATACGGTGATTGCGGGTCTGAACTGGAAAGCAGGCGACGAAGCGGTGATGGCCGAGCAGGATTATGGAGCCATGCTCGATATGTTTCGGCTTCAGGCCCGGCGACACGGTACGGTCAATCGGTTGGTATCGTTACCCAATCACCCTCAATCCGATGCGGAGATCGTTCGCTTATACGAGAACGCGATTACACCGAAAACCCGGCTATTGATGGTTTGCCACATGGTGAACATTACGGGGCAGATTCTGCCAATTCGCCAGATTGTCGACATGGCGCATAAGCGTAATGTAGAAGTGTTAGTTGATGGCGCTCACGCATTCGGGCATCTGGCCTTTACGATGGCTGATCTTGGCGGCTGCGATTACTACGCCAGCAGCCTGCATAAATGGCTCGGCACGCCCCTCGGCGCGGGTATTCTCTATGTCCGCAAGGATAAGATTCCGGCGCTCTGGCCATTGTTCGCCGACAGTAGCGTTCCCGATGACGACATTCGGAAGCTGAACCATACCGGAACCCACCCGGTTGCAACGGATCTAGCCATTCAGGACGCGATTCGGTTTCATGAAGGAATTGGTATCGAGCGTAAAGAAGCCCGGCTTCGCTACCTGCAACGTTACTGGACGGATCAGGTACGGCACCATCCAAACATCATTCTGAACACGCCCGAAGCACCAGCCCGTTCCTGCGCGATTGCTAATGTTGGTATAGCCGGGAAAAAGCCAGCGGAGTTGGCCAAGCTCCTGTTCGATACCTATAAAATCTTTACAGTTGCCATTGACAGCCCAGCCGTACGAGGGGTACGCGTTACGCCACATCTTTATACAACCACATCAGAATTAGATACCTTTGTAAAGGCGTTGAAGGAACTAGCCGGTTGAAGGTTAAATAGAGAGTAGTAGAGCTGATGATTAGGGGCAGATATAGGTAAAATCTATTACTTCGATAAAATCACCGCCACCACCGTATAGGTATGGATGCTCACCATTTTTTCCCTGAAAAATTTGGCGTTTCACGAAGCCATTTTCGTTAAATACATAAGTATATGTAGCTTGATACACATCAGGATATGTCCCAAAAGGGCCATTCTGCTGAATTGTATATTTAACAGGTAAGTTGCGAGATGCTTTCCCATAGAAGGATTGAGTAGAAAGCAAACCTGATTTATTCAAATCATACTCAAATCGATAAGTATGGTTTGGGGTAGCATCTTGGCCTAAAATTTCCTCTTCTATAACATTCCCATTATTGATCTTTGCCGTTGTCCCATATTCATCCGTTTGGCTTATCAAATACCCATTCTTGTCATACGTTACATGATAGCCAAAGGGCTTTTTCTCAGCATACCCCTGGCTGTTTAAAGCTACAACCAGCGTATCCACTGTTTTAGGCGTAGTCAGTTTCACCGTCCGAATCGTTACTGCTCCTGGACTGTACTGATACAGCACCGAGTCGGCTTTGTTACCCGCATACTGATTATATTCGGTCAGGATACGACCTTGCGTATCGTACGTGTAGACACTCTTTTTGGTGGTCGTGACCTGGAAGGATTCACCGTTAATCGTCACCGTTTCGGGGTCGAGAGTGGAGGGTTGACTTGCGCTAACCAGTTCTTTAGTAGTTTGTGTGGCAATCAGGCATGTAGACGGCTTTAGTGTCGTTCCTTCGTCAATTGTGGACTGCTTCTTACAGCCAGAACAAGAAACGATGAAGAAAACAAATAGCAGATTGTAAGCAAAGGAAGCCGTCATGGGTTCAACGAGTTTATTATCGGTTTCGGAGTTTTACCCCGCTATCGTCAGAAAGATAACTTAGTTGAATGCGTTTTGGATGAACACGACAAAAGTAGGAGGAGTCATGGCAACCCACGAGCACTGCCGATCTGATTTGCAGGAATGCAACCCACAGAAGCGTGTTTTAGGGGATTGTTGTGAGGAAGGGGTCAGATGAGGCATTCATCTAATTTGCTACAAATATATATAAATTAAAATATAAAATACAAACTTTATATTTTAAAAATGATAAATGTATACTATTGGTGGTAAACTTCATGACTATCCTTTTAACAAAAAACAATATACACCTGATGATCAACTACTAATGGCTTCCTTCTCGTTAGTCAGGCAAGCTTTAAAGGGTCAGAAAGTGTGTTCTATTTTCGGTACATTTTCGGATCAGTCCATAATAAGAGTTTGGCCCAGAGCCAAACTCTTATCTACTTATCGGCAAATTTTGTTCTGGCCTAAAGCAACATTAAGTCATATTTCAGCGTACTGAACGTAGTGCCCTATTCGTTTTTTTCGTAGTTTACGCTCACTTGTCTCTTTTCATGCTCTGACTCCAAAATCTAATTCCTTATGAAACGTTACATCTATTTATTCAGCCTGGTAATCTCTCTTGCGGGATTAAACTCTTGTAGTAAAAGCAGTGACCCAGCACCAGATCCAGTGGTGGTGGGCAAATGGGCATCCGATTATCTTTTGACAAGTGGTTTCGTTGCTCCTTATACATCGAGCAATGCACTGAAGCTTAACCCCTTAGTTTACGGGATTAATGATGTTTATGATATAAAAAGCGATAAGACCTTTGTTGTAACAGATCGTTCAACCAGTGTTATTCAGACATTCCCAGGGACTTGGGACTACTCAGGCACTCAATTGAATTTGAAGTATAATGATGGTAATACAGAAACATTGACTTATGATGCGTCAACTACCCCTGCTCACTTATCATTTGCCCCCGTTGCAGTTCAGGACACCCTACAGAATCCCACAACGAAAGTGAAGGAGGTGGTAAAATTCAATCTTCAACTGGTTTACACTAAGCAATAGTGGTACTTACCGACAATTAGGACTTCGTCATTAACATATACTTTATCAAAGCCGGTGGATACCCACCGGCTTTTTTCGTAATTTGTAGCCTTCTTTCCTGTTTAACACGACCATGACAAACCGCCCTCTACTTGTCTCTCTATTTGCTCTTGCCAGCCTTAGTTGTTTCGCGCAGACAGTACCTAAAAAACGACCCATCACCCCCAAAGATATTTATCGGCTTCAAACCATCAGCGATCCGCAACTATCGCCCGATGGAAAATGGATAACTTATGGCTTATCGACGGTCGATACCACGAAAGACAAACGGAATTCTGATTTGTGGATGGTGAGCTGGGATGGTAAAGAATCCGTTCAGCTCACCAATAGTCCGGATGGCGAGTCGAAAGCCCGATTCAGCCCCGATGGAAAATACATTTCATTCGTATCGGCGCGGCAGGGAGCCACCAAAGGCCAGATCTGGCTCATGGATCGCCGGGGCGGTGAAGCGAAAAAATTAACCGACCTGAAAACCGACCTCGACGATTATGTCTGGTCGCCCGATAGCAAGCGGCTCGCGCTCGTCCTGCGTGACCCCGACTATGCCGATTCAGCGAAAACAAAGGTCCGGAAGCCCTATGTGCTCGATCGCTACCATTTCAAGGCCGATATCAAAGGCTATCTGGAGAAAGGGTCGGTTCATTTATATGTTTACGATATAGCCGACAAAAAACTGGATACGCTGACAACCGGCATTTTCGACGAAACCTCGCCGGTCTGGTCGCCGGATGGATCGCAACTGGCGTTTGTGAGCAACCGTAGCGAAGACCCCGATCGGAATCAGAACACCGATATCTATGTCATCGATGCGCATAAGGGCGCCAGCATGAAGCAACTGACCAACTGGTCTGGCTCCGACAACAACCCGGTCTGGAGTCCCGATGGCAAGCGGATCGCTTATTTGCGGTCAACCGCTTCGGGCAATTTCCTGATGTATGACCAGCCCATACTGGCCGTCATGAATCGGGATGGTGGCGAGCCTACGCTACTGTCGAAAGCATTGGACCGTCCCGTTCGGAATCCGCGCTGGGCGAAAGACGGCCAGACGATCGGTGTACTGGTTCAGGATGATCGCCAAACCTATGTTGGCAATTACACACTATCAGACGGCAAATTCACTAAAGTAGTAGCAGGCAATCGGTCGTTCAGCGAGTTAGAAGCTGTAACGGCTGGCAACTGGCTAACTCAGCTAAGCGATCCGCAAACACCAGCTGAGTTATATGCCATCGAAAATGGAACACCCCGCCGGTTAACGCACGTACATGACGCGTTCCTGGCCCCGCTCGAACTGGCCACCGTCGAAGGATTTACCTCAAAGAGTAAAGACGGAGCGCAGGTGTCGAACATCTTGCTTAAACCTGCCAACACACCCGCCAACAAAAAACTGCCGACCGTATTTTATATCCACGGAGGCCCCGTTTCGCAGGATGAATTCTCGTTCGATCTAACACGCCAGTTACTGTCGGCGGGTGGTTATGCCGTGGTGGCGGTCAACTACCGGGGTAGCAATGGGCGTGGCCTCGACTACACAAAGGCGATCTACGCCGACTGGGGCAACAAAGAAGTGCTGGACATTCTGGGCGCGGCCGATTATGTCGTTGAAAAAGGCATTGCCGACCCCGACCGCTTGGGCATTGGCGGCTGGAGCTACGGCGGTATTCTGACCAACTATACCATTGCCACCGACACCCGGTTCAAGGCCGCAGCCAGCGGAGCCGGTAGTTCCCTGCAACTATCAATGTATGGTGTCGATCAGTATACCAACCAATACGAGAATGAATTGGGAGCGCCCTGGAAAAACACCGACAAATGGTTAAAACTCTCCTACCCATTCCTGAAAGCGGACCGGATTAAAACGCCAACGATGTTTATGGCCGGCGAAAAAGATTTCAATGTGCCCGCTGTAGGGAGTGAACAAATGTTTCAGGCCCTTCGGTCGTTGGGTATACCAACCCAGTTGATTATTTACCCAGGCCAGTTTCATGGCATCACAGTGCCCAGCTATCAGAAAGATCGCGTTGATCGGTATTTGCAATGGTTTGATAAGTATCTGAAACCTAAAACGCTGTAGGTGTCGGCTATCACGAAACCGTTTAATCTTTCTTTTACGCTTAATACTGCATTTTTAGTCCCGGCGGGGAACTGCGACAAACCTGATTCTGACGTACCTGTTTATTAAATCTGAAGAAACCAGTTTTTCAGTACAAAAAAGCAGCAAAATGCTGAATATCAGCAAGTAAGATAGCGATTTAGCCATAACGACGGCCATCGACAAAATCGTTGAAAGAGCAGGGAATAAAGACACGGTTTTCGCAGCACTCATTTCTAAAGGCAGCAATCATTCATTTAGCTTAATTTTACACGTATTAAACGCCCGTTAATGGACGACTGTCCTGGCTAAACGCTGCTTTCCCGAGACAGTTGTCTAAATTTGCTTGTATGAAACCCTATATCTTAGTGCTGTTGCTGGGAGGGATGATCGCCGTGTCTTGCCAGTCCGCGGATCAATCCCCCTGCTCACAAACCACTGTTACGACGAAAGCTCCTGAAGAAGAAGTCGCTGCCCTCAAAAAATTGATTGACAGCCAAAAGATTTCGGCTCTCCTGGATGAACGGGGTTTCTATTACCACATTCAGTCGCCTGGTTCTGGTTTGAAACCAACTGGGTGTTCGACCGTGACAGTCAATTATAAAGGCACACTCACCAGCGGAACAACCTTCGATAGCGGATCAGGAGTGCGCTTTGGCCTGAATCAGCTCATTGTAGGTTGGCAGGAAGGCATTCCCTTAATTGCCCCTGGTGGCTCTATCACTTTATACCTGCCACCCAGCCTGGCTTATGGCCCCCAGGCTCAGGAAGGCATTCCCGCTAATTCAATTTTGATCTTTAAAATTGATCTGCTGGAGGCAGAGTAAGGGTACAGCGCTATGACTGTCGGCTACTATCAGGAAGCTAAATGCATTCGGCAAGCCAGGACTTTGGCCAATTTTGAACTCAATTAATACATGGATTTTTAAGCCACTTCACTTTTATAGTATTGGCTGAACTTATTATATTTACCGAACGTTCGGTAAATATAATAGCAGATGGATGTTATGGCAAATGTAAAAGTAGAATCCGATGTGGTCATTGACCGACTAATGGAAGTATTCCGTTCGGTTGGGTACGATGGTGCCAGTATGGCCCAACTGGCTGACGCCACCGGTTTGCAGAAAGCAAGTCTGTATCATCGCTTTCCGGGTGGGAAACAGGAGATGGCAACGGCCGTTCTTGATCACGTATCTGAATGGAATCAACGTCAGCTAGTGGATGTGCTGTACTCATCAGCTTCGCCTAAAACCCGGCTTACAACAGCGCTTCGTTCAATTAGCCAGCTTTACGATGGTGGGCGATTAGCTTGTATTCTTCGGGCTTTATCTCATGGTACGGCTGCTGATTTATTCCGCCAACCGATTGCCTCCATTTTTACCAAATGGGTAGATGCCTTTGCTCATCTAGCGCAGGATTTGGGCTTTGATCAGCAAACGTCAAGGCATCTGGGCGAGTCGACCTTAGTTCGAATTCAGGGCTCGTTAATTCTCGCTCAGACCCTCAATCAGCCTACACTATTTGAGCAGGCCCTACACGATATAGAAACTGATTTTCTCATCAACTAACAAATTGAGCAGATAAAGTCTCATTTGCTGGCCCACAATTTTTACCAAACGTTCGGTAATTTCTATTCTACTAAACAACTTTATTGTATGTCATCTTCACAATTCACCGTCCCAACCCGCGATCAGGTATCGCCTGCTTCACAACAAGCCTTTGATGGCTTACTTAAAGCGGTTGGCTTCGTGCCCAATCTCTACGCTGCCATCGCTTACTCTGAAAATGGCCTGCCCCGCTATTTGGCTTTTCAGGGAGCCAAATCCTCGCTCTCCAATAAAGAGAAAGAAGCAGTTAACTTAGTGGTCAGTGAGGTGAATGGTTGCCAATATTGCCTAAGCGCTCATACGGTTCTGGGTAAAATGAACGGATTGGCCGAAGCCGACACCTTGGATCTTCGGGCTGGGCACAGTACCAATCCTAAATTGAATGCCCTCGTTAGCCTGGCCAAAGTCATTACCGAAAACAAAGGACGGGTCTTCCAGGAGCAACTCGACGCATTTTTCGCAGCGGGCTACACCCAGGGTAATCTAGTGGACGTGATCCTTCAGGTGAGCGACAAAATTGCCATGAACTACCTACACAACCTGACCCAAATTCCTATTGATTTCCCCCTTGCACCAGCTCTGCAAACGCAGCCTGCTTAACTAATTTCACTTAGCGGATACCTGAATCCGGTTCTTGCTATCCGCCTATTCTCTGTATGGATCATGAGCACAATTAACGACTCAGATGATGTCCCCTTTGTCAACGAGGAATGTGGTGACACGATGTGGGATGAAACTATTCTCAACCAGATTTACACACCAGTGACTACCCAGCGATTACCCCTCCCACCCTTTACCCTGGAAACGGCCCGGCAGAAAGTACAGATGGCTGAAGATGCCTGGAACAGCAAAGATCCCGAACGGGTCAGTCAGGCCTATACACTGGATACCGAATGGCGGAACCGAGCCGAGTTTATCAATGGGCGTGAGCAGGTTAAAGATTTTCTGACTCGAAAGTGGACTACCGAATTGGATTACCGGCTCAAAAAAGAACTTTGGGGCTTTCGGGAAAACCGGATGGCCGTGCGCTTTGAGTACGAATGGCACGATGAAACGGGTCAGTGGTATCGTAGTTACGGCAATGAACTGTGGGAATTTGATCAGAACGGCTTGATGGCCAAACGCTATGCCAGCATCAATGATGCCCTCATTACTGAAGAGGAACGAAGAATTTTTTAACGTTGAAGCCAGTCAGTTTCGTAAAGGCGCAGACTGGCCTGTACGTATTTCTTTACTGGCTGACGCACATCAATAAACGTAAAATACCAGAGACAATCTCCAGCCAATTTAAGGATTCACATAAGAAGCTTATTGGTTTGTTTGAGTAGCTAAAACAAAAACTCTGTCAATCAATATGTTGGCAGAGTTTTCCTAACCTATATAACAAGATTACGAAATTAGACGGAATATTTCCTTTCGTTATCAGCAAGTTAGGGTGTTTGCGGTATCGTGTGAGAAAGGCATTTTTTCGGGCATTTTCGCAAAATGTTTTACAGGTGTTTTCTACGGGCTGGGATAACTTCCGACTCCGGCTCCTGTTCATTGGTTATGATCTGCGGTCCACTACCGGCCCGTTGTTTATAAAGCACATTGGCCTTATCGACAACGTCTTGAGCAAAGCCAGACAAATAGCGTTCTGTTGTCACGATGGAAAATGACCGAGCACCTGTTGCACCAGTCAAACATTCTCGGTCAGCTCGAATAAATGCTCGGCAAACGTATGCCGGGCCGCGTAGATGGTCAGGTTTTTAGGAATCTCCAAGTAAGTGGCCACCCGTTTGAGGACTTTGTCAATATAATTGATCTTGATGCCGATAGCGTCGGAAAGTTCGCTTTCTGTCATTGTTTTGTAGTGGGCCTGGCGCAGGAAAGGAAATATAAAATCCTGCGGTTCCTTGTCGGCTGCATGGCGGAGTATGATCGACAGGGCGGGCTCCTCCAAAACGACGGATTTGGGTTTATCTTTTTTGTCACTGATAAAGGCGAACCGCCACTGGCGAACGGGTTTCCCGTAGCTACGCACTACTTGATCTGCACAGTTTTTAATTATCCGGTTGTTGATAAAGGGGGGGCATTTGCACATGATGGCATTTGCGTTTGTACTCGAAGGGAGTAATACCGGTTATGCGTTTGAAATGGCTGAAGAAATTAGAGCGATTGTTGAACCCACACTCAAAACAAACAGCTTCGGTGGTAATATCGATATCCTCAACAAGCATTCGCTGAGCGTGGCTGATGCGTATTTCGATTAAAAAATCGTGGAAGGTCTTTTTGGTCACCATCTTAAAGTAGCGGCAAAAGGAGGTAACGCTCAGATTCGCTACAGACGCAATCTCCTCCAGCGTCAACTCTCTTCGGTAATTTATGAGCGCATAGTTATATACCTTATTCAATCGGTCGGTCTCTTCCTTGTTAGGGTGATACAAACCATCTTTGGTCGAAATTGGATGCATTTCTTCACTAGTTGTCAGAATATCTACCATCGAAAGAATCAGAACGAGTCGGTGGAGCCCCGACGTTTTTGCCGATTCAAGCATAAGCGGAATCAACGCTTCCCGCGTCTTTCCTGTAATGACAAGCCCTGCCTTGGCCTTGTCATATAAGTGCAGAATTGGATCGACCTCCGGCTTTTGCAGAAAATCCTGCCCCATGAAATCAGGCAGAAACTGAACAACAACGGCCTCTGCGGTAATCGTTGGGTCCTGTCTGAAGTATTGTTCATTACAACGCCACATATGCGGCAGATTTTCGCCCAGTAGTAGCAACTCGCCCGCGTTGAAATTGCTTACATTATCGCCCACGAATCGAACGCCCTCGCCACGAACAATAAAGTGCAGTTCTAATTCAGGATGGTAATGCCAGATGGTGCCAAAATTTGGCAGGATATGATGGCGCGACACATGCGAACTTAAAACGTCTCGTGGTACAAGATAAAATTGAGGTTTCATCTTTTTAGGGGCGATTAGAGTAGTAGGCGCAGCAATTTTACAATAATTATAATTTATCTGAAAAACATGTAATTAAGCTGATTTCGCCTGAAATCGACCTAGTTCTACAACTTTTATTCCATATAGCCCTAAATAGACCGACATATGGCCTTGCCCATAGTTTCATACTATTTCACCAAAAAGTGATATGATAATTTTAAGGACATACTAGATAATTGATTGAACGCCAATTAGCCTTGTTTCCAGGAGCTTTGCAGTATGATTACGGGTCAGTCCTTCAAAGCCAAAAACAAATGCTAAAACTCTTACAGTCAAAACGGTCAATACAATCCGCTGGCAGATTGGTGCTCCTGGTATCATTCTTTCTTTCCTCAATTACTACCGGCTTCGCCAGCACTACGCCCCCTGAACGGATCATACGCGGAACGGTTCGGGATGCAGAAAACAATACACCGCTACCTGGTGTCAATGTCCTGATCAAAGGTACACAGCGGGGCACTGTCACTAATGGCGAGGGGCAGTATGAGCTTACGGTTCCTGACCAAAACGCCCAACTGGTCATCAGTTTCGTCGGCTATCTCTCGAAAACCATCGATGTTGGCAGAAACACTACGTTAGATATCGTGCTTCAGGTAGACCAGAAAACGCTGGATGAAATGGTAGTGGTCGGTTATGGTACTCAGTCGCGTCGGAACGTAACGGGCTCGGTGACGAAAATCGACATGAAGCAGACTGAGAATCTTCCCAACACAAACATTACCCAATCGTTACGTGGCCGTGTGGCTGGTGTTCAGTTTACCGACAATGGCAGACCGGGGCAAAATGGTTCGATTCTGATACGTGGCCCTCGTTCGCTCAGCGGTGGTAATAATCCGCTGATTGTACTGGATGGGATCTTTTTCAACGGTAGTCTGGCCGAAATAAATCCCAACGATATCGAGTCGATGGAAGTGTTGAAAGATGCCAGCGCAGCAGCCATTTACGGCTCACGTGCAGCTAATGGTGTCATTCTCATTACGTCGAAGAAAGGGACTACCGAAAAACCAACGATTCGGGTAAACGCCTTTTACGGCGTGGCCGACCGAAGTTATAAGGTTAATCTGCTCACGCCTGAACGGTACCTTCAACGGAAAATTGATTATAACAAAGCCGTCGGGCTGTCCACCAACTCCATCAGCGATTATCTGCATCCGTCTGAAGTGGCAAACTATGAAGCTGGCCGGGTAATCGACCACTGGGATATGGTATCGCAAAAAAGCAGCATTGCGTCGTACGACCTTAGCCTCTCAGGGCGTACCAATCGGACAAACTATTATCTCTCAGCCGCTTTGGTCGACGAACGGGGCTTATACCTCAACGACAATATGAAGCGGATATCCTTACGGGCTAATATTGAAAATCAGGTAACGGACTGGTTCAGAGTCGGTCTGAATACAACCTATAGCTGGCGGGATTATTCGGGGCGCGAACCCGACCAGGCCAGTAACATCGGCCCGTATGCTACGCCATTTATTGCCGGTAATCCAACATTCTATCTTTTACCCGAAGACCAGACCAATCAGGCGAATCCACTCCGGGTGGCCTATCTGACGCAAAATGAAGAAATCTGGCACAATCTATTTACCAACTTCTACGCCATTGCCGATATTCCGTTCCTGAAAGGGCTTAGTTACCGGCTTAATTATTCGCCCAATTACCGCTGGCAGCATAACTACAATTTCCTGCTGCAGGACAAGCTCGCTACGGCCAATACCACCAGCGCCAGTAAGTTTAACCGGGAAGATTTCGACTGGGTTCTGGAAAACATTGTTACGTATAACCACCAGTTTAATCGGGACAATGCGCTGGACGTTACGTTGTTATACGGGCGAAATCACATGGGCTGGGAGTCTACGACGGCCAATGCCTCGCAGCTTTCATCCGATGCGTTAGGCTGGAATAATCTAGGTTTGGGTGGGTTAATGACTACTTCGTCCGATGCACAGGCACTGGATGGCATCTCTTCCATGCTACGTTTCAATTATCGCTTCAGAAACAAGTACTTACTAACCCTCACAACCCGGCGGGATGGTAGTTCAGTTTTTGCCGCCAACAACAAATACGCTACGTTCCCATCAGGCTCAATAGCGTGGGTTGCTTCAGAAGAAGATTTCGTTAAAAAGCTCAATTTCATTGACTTACTAAAAGTGCGACTGTCGTATGGGGCCGTAGGTAATCAGGCCATTAACCCGTATCAATCGTTGAGTCTTTCTGGTATCAATCGCTACGTTTATGGCGATGGTGGTGTGTCTTCATTAGGTGTGTTTCCCTCTCGAATGGCCAATTCCGACTTAAAATGGGAAACTACGTATACGGCCAACGCAGCTATCGATTTTGAGCTTTTTAAAGGACGTTTAGGCGGTACCGTCGAGTATTACAACATGGATACGCACGACCTGCTGGTACAACGTTCGCTACCAACCATGACGGGCTACACGTCGGTATGGACGAACATCGGTGCCAGCAATAACAAAGGTTTTGAACTGAGCCTGAATACGGTAAACGTTAGAAAAGGGAAATTTGAATGGAGCAGTAATCTGGTCTTTTCGACCAACAAAAATAAAATCGTCCATCTCTATAATTCCGACACCAATGGCGATGGTCGGGAAGATGACGACTTAGGAAACCGATGGTTTATTGGCCAGCCTATGAACGTTGCATACGATTACGTATTTGACGGAATCTATCAGGAAGGCGATGAAATTCCAGCCGGCAATAAGCCAGGTTTTGTCCGCCTGAAAGACCTGAATGGGGATGGAAAAATAGAGCCAACCAACGATCGGACCATTATTGGACAAACCGGCCAGCCGCAATATCGCTGGGGTCTTACCAACACGGTACGTTACAACCGCCTTTCGTTATCCGTATTTGTCAATGCGATGCAATCCTGGATATCATCTATCGATTTAGACCCCGGCATTCACACACACCGTAATTACAACCGTATTGACGCAGGCTGGTGGACGCCCGAAAACAAATCGAATATCAGCCCTTCGGTAACCTACGTGAACCCGCTGGGACATGGCTATTATCGAAGTCGGGATTTCGTCCGGCTACAGGATGTCTCGCTAGCGTATGACCTGCCAACTACCTGGGTCAATAAAGCTCACCTGACCAACGCCCGGATTTTTCTGAGTGGAAAAAACCTGCTCACGCTATCGAAGTGGCCCGGCGCAGATCCCGAAAGTGGAGCAACTCAAAATGGTATTCCTGCCTCGCGAATCGTAACCATTGGTGTTAATGTAGGCTTCTAAACCTTTCCAAACTATGAAACTATTCCGTCAATCTTCGTTAACCTACTGGTTCGGCCGGAAACAGCTCTGGATTGTTCTGTTGCTAGCATTTACCGCCTGTAAAGACAATTTTCTGACCGAAAAACCGCTGGCTTCGCTGAGTTCAGATAACGTACTGAATTCGAAATCCGGATTCGAAAATTACATAACCGCCTTACACAATGCGGCACGGGAAGAACTGACCAAATTCGACTACCTGACCTGGTACATGAATTTGCAGATTGGTACCGACATTGCCTGTAATGGCGAAAATGCAACGCCCAATTTCCGGAACTGGAATACATTTTTAACCCCCGTTACGGCTTGCGTTGAACGCTACTGGGACTGGGCTTATGCCGATATGCTCGTCAGAGCCAACACGATCATTCTGTATGCCGAAAAGCCAGAGACGCAAACGATATGGGCTAACGAAGCCGAGAAAAACGCAGTCATTGCCGAAGCCCGTTTCTTCCGCGCCTACACCCACAATTTCCTGGCTAATTTATACGGTGGGGTTCCAGTTATTACGAGTGTATATACCGGCCCTAAAACCGATTTTATACGGAATACCCGTCAGGAAGTCTACGAATCAGCAAAAGCGGATCTGGAATTTGCGTCGCAATGGTTACCTGCCTCCGTCGAAAAAGCCAAAGAAGGACGTATCGTTAAAGCAGCCGCCGATCATTTATTGACAGAGGTCTACATCAGTCTGGGGCAACATGACAAAGCCATTGAAAGCGCTTCCCGAGTTATCAATTCCGGGTTGTATAAACTCATGACTACCCGGTTTGGCAACCAGAAAGATAAACCGGGAGACGTCTATTCTGACTTATTCAAGACTGGCAACCAAAACCGTAGCTCCGGCAATCAGGAGACAATTTATGTCTGGCAATTTGAGGACGTAACGCCCGGCGGTAATGGTTCCAATGCGGGTGGCAACCCGTCGCTTCGGAACTGGTCACCGTTTTATGTCAATGTACGGGACCCGGATGGGAAGCCCGGTATGGTGGTTGTGGATAGTTTAGGCCGAGGGGTAGGTATCGTACGACCAACAACCTATTTCCTGTATAATCTCTGGAAAGACAACTGGGATAACGACATTAGAAACTCTCCGCACAACATCCGACGAACCTATATTTACAATAATCCGGCATCGGCCTGGTTTGGCAAAGTGGTTGAAAAAGCCCATTATGCCAAATTAGATACCTTCCAGTTAATTTATCCTACACTACGTAAGATTGAAGGAAACATCAGTTGGTTAGGCGGCACCAGTTTGTTCAGCAAAGGCTTTACATCTTCCGATTTTATTGTCTATCGCCTTGCCGAAACCTATCTGCTACGTGCCGAAGCCTATATGCGTAAAGGAGAACTTCAAAAAGCGGCCGATGATATTAACGTAGTGAGGGCGCGAGCCAATGCCAAACCTGTACTGGCCAGCAACGTAACACTCGATTATATTCTTGACGAACGTGCTCGTGAATTAATAACGGAAGAACCCAGACACCGTACACTCGTGCGGACAGGAAAGCTGGTAGAGCGGGTTCGCAAGTACAATATGCGCGACGATGCCCGCGCAACGATTCAGGATAAGCACGCGTTCTGGCCAATCCCTCAAAAGGCTATTGATGCTAACTTCAGTACCAAACTAGAGCAAAATCCTGGCTATTAATCGACTAATTGGACCAATAAGAAGGTATCACGACTACGTCTTACACTGATCATATAGAAATGAAGGCAACCAGAGCGTTATCTAAATTAGTTTATCTAATTGGCCTTGTTTTGCTGAGCCTGACGGCTGCGCTCGCTCAACCCGCCAAAAGCGAAGAGCACACCCAGGCAAAGGTGCTTTATAATGGCATTGAGCTACCCAACGAATGGCCGCCTAAAACACAGGACCCTAAATCGGCCGAACCAATGGAGGTGCCCTATCTCCGGAATCCACCAAAGGTCATTCCCATTAATGTTGGGCGACAACTTTTTGTCGATGATTTTTTGATTGAAAACACCACGTTGAAACGGGTTTTCCATACGGCTGAAAAATATGAAGGGAATCCTGTGTTTAAAGCCGAGACGCCGGAGGAAATAAACCCCACAGGCACGCCCGAACCTGGCCAGCAATACGTTACGTACCTGGGTCACGGTGGTGTGTTTTACGATCCTCAGGAAAGTCTTTTCAAGATGTTCTACACCGCTGGCTGGCGCGGTGGGTTAGCGATGGCAACCAGTAAAGATCTCTTGAAATGGAACCGTCCCGAACTGGGTATTGTGGGCAAAAACAACCTGCTCTTACCACCCGGCTGGCTTTGGGCTGGTGGTGATAACTCAATCTGGCTCGATCTCAAGCCAAAAAATCCCTCAGAGCGGTTAAAGTACCTGACAGATCGCGGAACGCATAATAAAGAAAGTCGCCCCCACACCCTGCATACGTCAGCCGATGGCCGGGTTTGGTCGCAAGGCGTTCCGGTAGGAAAAGCGGATGATTACTGTTCGTTTTTCTACAATCCATTCCGAAACGTCTGGGGCTATAGCATTAAGCGAGGTGGCCGGGGACGCGCCCGGTATTATTCAGAAAACGCCGATTTTATAAAAGGGGCTGACTGGAGTAATGCCGTTTTCTGGGCGAACGCAGATAAGCTCGATGAGCCTGATCCCGAAATTAAAGCTCCAGCACAGTTATACAGCCTTAATGCGGTAGCTTACGAAAGCATTATGGTCGGGGAATTCTACATCCATTTAGGTCCCGACAACCGTATTTGCGACGAAGGAAAATTTCCGAAGATTACCGAACTGAAATTGGGATTCAGCCGGGACGGATTTCACTGGGATCGGCCAGACCGACGCCCGTTCATCGCCACAACGCGCAAAGAAGGCGACTGGGACCGAGGATATTTGCACGGAACAACTGGTGTTTTCGCTGTCATTGGTGATAAATTATGGTTTCCTTATTGCGGCTATGCAGGCATCGCTCCCAATGGCTCACGCGGTATGTATACAGGTGCCAGTGTTGGGCTGGCCACGTTACGTCGCGATGGGTTTGCCTCAATGGAAGCCACTACCCAAAAAGGAACGCTGACAACCCGTCCCGTAACCTTCACCGGACAACAGCTATTTGTCAACATTGACTGTCCGCAGGGGGAATTAAGAGTCGAGATTTTAGACGAATCCAATAAGGTAATCGCGCCCTTTGCGGTAAAGAACGCCGAGGTTGTTAAAGTCGATAAAACGTTGCAAGCCGTCAGTTGGAAAGGTGTTTCCGATCTCTCATCGCTAAACGGTAAGCTGGTAAAATTCCGATTCTATCTCACAAACGGCAAGTTGTACTCCTTCTGGGTCAGCCCCGACAAAAGTGGAGCCAGCCACGGCTATGTGGGCGTGGGCGGGCCGGGGATGGATGGCGTAGTTGATACCAAAGGTATCAATGCCTATTGATGTCATACTCCGCAATTCACTTCTACTGTCCAATTAAACTAGTTAGTCCCCTAACCGAATGAGTCTCTTAAAACTGGGCATCAGTGTTGTCTGTCTGTGTCTCCTGTTAACGATTAGCCTGTTCATTTCTGGAAACACAACGCTGGCCGGTCTTGCCATTATTGCTTTTTTACTTTCACTGGCGTTCACGTTTCGCCAATACGAATCCTTAAAAGGGTTTACGTACACGATTATGGTTTTTGCGGCAGTAACGGCTGCTCTTTTCTATCCACAGTATTTTAACGAATGGAACGGATTTGCGCTGACGGCTCTTATCACCCCTCTAATCCAACTTATTATGTTTGGGATGGGTACGTCTATGAGTATCGATGATTTTGTCGGCGTAGTTCGTATGCCCAAAGGCGTGCTGATTGGTGTAGTGAGCCACTTCATTATTATGCCCTTGCTCGGTTTTACACTCGCTAACCTGAGCGGGCTGGAGCCCGAAATTGCGGCTGGCATTATCCTGATTGGCTGTTCGCCCAATGGAATGGCATCGAACGTAATTTCCTATCTGGCCAGGGCAAATCTGGCGTTGTCAATTACCATCACGGCTATCTCAACCATGCTGGCTCCCTTCATTACGCCGGTACTGATGCACGCCCTGGCTGGCGCTTTTGTCGAGATCAATGCACTGCACATGATGTGGGATATTAGTAAAATGGTCATTTTCCCCATTGCCGCCGGGCTTTTATTCAATAAGCTGTTCAGTGGGAAAATCAGTTGGCTCGATTCGGCAATGCCCTACATATCGATGTTTGGTATTGCCGGAACAATCGTCATCATCACCGCTACCGGGCGCGATCGATTGCTATCGATTGGCCCAATTCTGCTTGGGCTCGTCTTAATCCATAATCTCACTGGCTATTTACTAGGGTATTGGTCAGCCCGGCTATTCCGGATGAGTGAACGCGATTGTCGTACCATTGCCATTGAAGTAGGGATGCAGAATGGCGGTTTAGCATCAGGAATTGCGAAAGAAATGGGAAAGATTGCTACCCTAGGATTAGCACCGGCCATATTCGGACCGCTGATGAACGTAACAGGTTCGCTGCTGGCATCGTGGTGGCATAAAAAAACGCCAAACCAGCTTTCTTGACATGACCAATCGACAAAGTATTTACTACTGGAAGTGTGATCGTCCTTCAGCATTTTTCGCCCTCAGTAACCGGGAAAATATCTTAGGAGAATCTGCGCTGAAAACCCTGCTACGTCCTATCCTTACTAAACACTTCGGTAGTAACGACATCGTTTTACGTTCAGGAAATGGGCAAGGCAACCACGTAACCTTTATTGCCGAGCATAATAGCGTTCAGCGATTTATTCGTCTGGAAGACGGTCCTGAAGGTGATGATTTCATGGAAATCGAAGCGAGGGTACTAACCGAAATAAAAAATCTGGGCGTTCCTGCACCTCACGTTTTTTCGGCCGACGCTACCCGTTCGAGCGTCCCTTTTGCGTATCAGATTCTCGAGTACCTGCCTTACCCTGACCTAAATAAACTCAATAAGAAGGGGACATTGAATTTTCCTGTAATTGCAGAGAAAATTGGGCAATACGTTGCTGTCTGGCAGAAAATTCAGTTCAGTGGATTTGGGCCATTCGACCCAACCGCACTACGTAGTACCGACAAACTGGTAGGCTTACATGCTACGTATCGGGATTATTTTCTGCTGAACTGGAGCAGACATTTACACTTTCTTGTCCTGAAAAATTTTTTAACTCCTTCTGAATCTGAGGATATTCAAAAATTAGTAGAAACATATAGCCCCTATCTGGATGAGGCCGAAGGCTGTCTGGTTCATAAAGACTTGGCTCTGTGGAACATGCTGGGTGAGTTGGAAGAAATTAAAGCATTTATCGACTGGGACGACACGATTTCTGGCGATGCCACAGACGACCTGTCGTTACTAGCCTGTTTTCATTCGGGGCAAATTGTTTCCAGAGCGATTGAGGGCTATAAAAAAGTCAGCCAATTGCCCGAACACTTCCTTATCCGATTCTGGCTACACTTGTTACGGAATATGATTGTTAAAGCCGTGATACGTGTAGGAGCCAATTACTTTGAGCGACAATCCGATTTCTTTCTAATAGGTTCTGGGGCTACAGGTGCTACGTTGAAAACCTTTACCTACCAACGTATTAAAACCGCCTGTTTGGGATTACAGCGTAAAAAGCAGATAAGCGATTTATGAGCAACAATCAGAACTCAAGACAACTTGGCACGGGAACCTGGCTTTCTATTGGGTCGCCTGTCATCGCCGAATTAGCCTCAGAATGTGGTTTCGACTGGCTCCTGTTCGATATGGAACATGGCTGTTTAACAGAAGCAAGCCTGTTGGCAAACTTACAGGCAGCGAAACGAGAGGGCATCAAGCTTATTGTGCGGGTTGGGCAAATGGATAGTGCGTTGATTGCACGGGTTCTGGACTGGGGGGCGTCGGGAATTATGTTGCCGCATGTTTCCACCGCCGAACAGGCCAAAAATTGCCTGAAAGCAATGCGCTATCCTCCAGAGGGTAGCCGTGGCTACTCCCGTTCGACCCGCGGCTATCAGTATGGTCTCGCGGCTCAATCTGAACCATCAGAAACTCCTCTTCCTCTTTTTTTGCCGCAAATTGAAAATTATCAAGGTGTTATGAATGCCGGGTCGATTGCCGCCGTCGATGGGGTAGATGCTCTTTTCGTTGGCCCCGCCGACCTTATGTTCGACTTTTCTGTGCGCCAGTCCTCTGAAACGATGCCGTTTGAAGTCGCCTTACAACTGGTCAGTTCAGCAGCTCAAAAGCACCAGAAACAGGCTGGTATTTTGGTCCGAAATGTAGCGGATTTATCTGCGCTGAAGCAAATGGGTTTCTCCTGTCTGGCCATCGGCTCTGACCTTGGGTTCATCCGCGAGGGCTTTAAGGCAACAGTAATTCTATAAGAATGCAGAAGGTCTCATGAGGATGTATTGTACAGGTCTGATAAAATTCTCTGGCGAGACACACCTGGTTAAACTTTGGCCCAATTAGCCCTAAAAGTCTTTCTTGTCTACCTTATTTTAACTCGTCCGGTTGTTATAACTAGAGTTGTTAACCTTGTCTTAGCCCCCTATTAACTGGACAGATTTTCTGAAAAGGCGGCAGCCGCTGCTGTTGTGTCGTAAATTACCTGTGCTTCTTCCCATTTTTGCTGGGGTCCGGGCCGCCGGGCGGTTATAAACCCAATCGAACGGTGCAACCGATGATGGTTGTAATGGAAAAAATAACGCCCTAACATTTCTTTGGCGGCTTCGGCCTTTAGACACGACGGGCTCTAATCATTTTAGAGGTCCTAGGAAGGGCGGTTACAGTATTACTTATGAATTTATCCCGAACAGCTCCTCTGATGTCACCATATTGAATATGGGCCAGCTGATGTGGGTAAAACGCTAAATTGGTAGCTACTGGTTTTGAGTATGGGAGTTGAGTTTAATTGCTGGTCACAATTTAAGCTGACAAGGCATGTTACGTAAGCTGTCCCACAAAACGCTCCTACCTAAGACGACGAAGGAGAGTTCAGGTGTCTGCTTCAAGAATGGGCTTTTTAAGAAACGGTAAAGTAAGAAGGGGAAAGGTCAAGTGAAGTCGTGACTAGCACAAGTTTCATCGCTCAGGACGTAGGTAGATTAGGGCCATCCTTCCGGCTTGAGGGGGGTCCGCCGATCAAGCGGTACGCACAGTGCCGTGCGATCAAGGGGCAAGTTCAAAATGAAATCCAGATAGGTCCCTACGACCGGCGGTCGGCCATTGAGAGCAAAGAACAAACCGGGAGCCTCGGCCCCTTGCGTATCCGTTCGAGTCAGATAATAGTGAGTAATCGCCACCGAGGAAGCCGTGAAATAGCCAATCACGCCTTCGGCGGCATTCGCCTGGTTATGAATATTGCCCCCCAGCGCCGACGGGGGCGTATCGGATAGCCCGCCCGGGCGCTGGGTTTGTTGTTGAAATAGATCAAAATAGTGAAAGGCATCCACCGGTAATGATTCTTGCCGAATATCCACCAGACAAGGGGTCTCCTGGTAAAAGGGAATATGAGCAACGCTTCGTTTGCTAATCAGGCCGCCATTGGAGTATCGGTCTGAAAACACATTGATACCTTGACTATGCAGGATTTCCCAACACTGTGTCCGGCAGGGGTTATCCGCGTATTGATTCGCCAGACGATTACGAGGGAGACTACCCACAGGTGGATAAAAACAGTCTTCATAGGGTTGCTGGGTGGATTGGTAATAGTAGGGATAAGAGGCCGGCACAATCGGTTCGAGCAGATTCTTGGCGTACACCCCCTCGTAGCAGGATCGACACCAGGGCTGAGGTTCATACAAGGTCCATTTCCACCGATAATAGTTGCGTTGATCAACAGGATCGGTCAAGTCAATGAACAGGTCATAGCCAGCCGTAAACCGATTATCGGCGAAAGGAGGGGAGATTGCTTTAGGATTAAACTGAGCAGTTACCTTACTAATTGGGGGGACCGGCTGCATCACCTGTTGATTGGACAGATACCGGCTGCCATCCGACAGGGTAAACCGTAATTGATAGGCATGGCCAATCTGGCCTTTAAAATCGCTGGGTAATTGATAGGTTCCCGGCGTAGTTTCCTGGCAAACCACCACTTGGGCAGAGTCGACAATAATAGTTACCTGGGCTTTTGTCAGCGGCAAGCTACCAAAGCGGCCCGTAATTGAATCCGCTTTGGACCGATTGAGTTGAATGGTTTGCGCTTCGCTCCGATCCGTAATTGTGCCATCAACGACGAGCACATCGTTGGTTGCTCGTAGGGTATTATCCCAAGGGTCTACACAAGCCAGGGGGAGGCCACCAACCGCTAGGCAACAAAGTAAGCAGACAATAGCTGTGCGCATGGCTTAAGCTGGAGTTTAGGCTTAAAGCTCTGATAACGTCTTGTTCTACTGCTGATTATACCTCTCAGAGGTGTGCTAGTGAGTACTTCACCTGATACTTTACATTTTCAAAAATAGAGTAAACCACAGGCATTCATATTCTCAAAATACGCTCCCATAGGAAACGAATGAACAGTCATGTAACTGCTCTATAAATGGGTGTTTGGGTCAAACTATATCTTCTCATTAGACCTACTTTCAGAATATTCTTATTGAAGCATTGGCTTTAAATAGCCGAACGCTCATGGGCTGGCATACCCATTCATAGAGAGAAGTAGTACAATCTACATAAAATTCCTGTAACCTTTTTAGGGATAGGCGGTTTCCACGGCGACTTTCTCACAACCCATCTGAAAAGCCATGAAAACAAAACTAGCCTCTCTAGTACTAGTAACCCTTTGCGTAATAAACCCTTTCCAAGGGCTTGCTTGTACTATTGTTAGTGCAATGGACCCTAAGGGCCATGTCTGGTTTGGCAATAATGAAGATGCCAGTTTCAGTTTTTACAACTACATCAACGTATTTCCAAAAAAGAAGGGTGTCAAATTCGGCTATTATACCTTGTCAAAAGATAAACCTGAAAATGGAGAAAACGCGCAAATTGCTGGCGGGATGAATGAAGCTGGCTTAGCCTTTGATTTTAATGCGACTGCCTTATACCCAGTCAAGGGCATGTATTTGAAAAAAGAATTCCCCCAAGGCGACAAGGCTATGTTAAGCTATATTTTAGGCAATTTCTCAACGGTGGAAGAAGTCGTTTCCTTCTTCCAAACCTACTGGTTTCAGTTTGGCTTCCGAAGTGCCCAGATGCACCTGGCCGACCGGCACGGTCATTTTGCGCTGATTAGCCCAACCGGTAGCCGAATTCTAAAAAATTCTCTCTTCCAGGTCTCAACCAATTTTGACATCTGCAGTAAAGCGGATAGCACGGCTTGCTGGCGGTATCCGATTGCTCAAAATAGCTTAAAAAACCAGTCGCCAAGCCTGGAGGTATTTACCGACATCTGCAAAAAGACAGCTCAAGGTCGACATACGATCTATTCCAGCATCAGCGATCTCACAACGGGAGCCATCTGCTTTTATTTCTCTGGCGACTATGTAAATTCCTACCAAACCACCCTCCATTCACTATTAAAAAATGGCCGTAAATCCTATGCCCTTTATGAGCTTATTCCTCAAAATCCAATTTGCCAGGTGTATAAAACCTATCAGTCGAACGGAGTGGAAGCGGCTTATGAACAATACAATAAGCTGCCAGTAGCAACAGAACATAAACGAATCGTGCTGGAAAACCTATTGGAATTCTTCACCACGGAGAAAAACGAGTATACGATCTATCCCTTTGTAACCGAGTTGACAAGGATCGGAAACGCTGATCTAGACTATTGGTTGATCAAATCGGCCATCGAAGTACAAAAAGGAGATGTTGGTCAGGCAAAATCTACGATTGAAGCCACCCTTAAAAAGTTTCCAGATCGGCAAGAGTTGATCCAAAGCTTTTTTAATCGGATCAATGGCCAGTTTGAGGAAAAGGCCAATGCTACATTTAGCCTAGAAGGATATCCAAATGCGCGCTTTGTGATCATTAAAAGTATTCCGGCCAGTAGCAATTTTTATCCCTTAAATAATTTAACGTTTATGCATAAAGAAGGCGGACAGTGGGTCAGTAAATTCAAGCTTGCCAATGGGATTTATAACTATGTTTTTATCGTAGACGGTCAGGAAGTTTTATCGAAGCAGTTGCCAACAACCCAGATAAAGAACCTGTTGCAGGAAACGAAAACATGCCACCAGCTCTGCCTTGGATTCAGCCAGGAAACCTATCCGCTGCACATTGAGTTAAAGGTGCCCAATCAAGAAGATGAGGTATATATTGTCGGCAATCAAGAGTCGCTTTTTGCCGCCCCACTGATTTATATGAAACAAACGTCGCCTTTTGAACGCAATATAACGGTGAGCGTTCATTATCCGGCTGCTTTTAAATTTGTGAGCGGGGCGGGTAAACAAGAAGCTCTCTTGAAAGAAATTGATAACAAACAACCCATTATCATCAACTCGTTGTCTCCTCGTAATACATATGAAGTTATGGAATGGAAATGAGGTTATTCACTTGCTCTTTAATCCCTCTCAGACCAAGACGAATAGGCTTCTACAACTAGCTGTACGTATTCGATGAGGAGTCGATAGCAACAACTAAACAGCTTGTCGATGCTATTTTTTATAAATAAACCCACCAATAGGTAAATGGGGATCATGGACAATAAAGAATCGGTTAATCAGGTCCGACTTTCGCTATACCTGATTAACCGATAAGACGTTAACTGTAAGTAGATTAACTGATCAGAAAATTAATCGCTTGCTTCAGGGTACGTTCATTTTGGCTTTCCGGATCCGTGTAGGAGCGTTGGCCTACCTCAATGGTGAGCTGTTTACCCACCAATTGTTTAGTATCCAGTTCCTTTCCCGACTCAACGGGTAAACCCACCTCGTCAAATAGACTAACAATAGCTGGCATGCCAGCCTGAGATTCATAGAATCGGTGCGATATGTAGCCCTCATCATTTTCAAAGCGGGCCGCAAAAAAGGGAATGTCTTTATGCTCACTTTTTCCCTCTTCAATATGGGTAATGGTAACCAGTTGGCGACCATCGGCCAGCAGTGATTTATCCTGCCCTTTTTCAACAATAATTTTCATAACGCTATAATTTATTTATATTATAAACAGGGCCGATTACCCGATTGTTTTTGAAAATTAGGCGTAAATGATAAACTACCCGTGCCCATTTTCTTAGACTATATTTTAGTTGTAATGGTTTTTTCTAACTTGATTAGTGTCCATGGCTACGATAGAGCTAGATTGTAGCTACTAAAAGCAGGGTATTTGTCAATACACATCGGTAGTTTTCCAACTGTGTTAGTTGCGACTTTACCTGACAATTGATGGTTTCCTGGAATTGTAGGCACGATTTACTTAATCTCACTATTACGATGCTCTTATCCTGATTAACTCAAGAAAGTAGATGTTGCTTTGATACGGATACGATAAAGCGGTGCCGAGAAGCCCCCAGAACCTCTTTATTGTATCTGTATTGCTTTGACCCACTGAAGGATTCAACATTCGGGATAGCACCTGTTTTAACCGTGAACGTGTCAGAAAACAAACTTGGACGTTTCACCAAACCACGCCTTTCATGCCTAATCTACCTTTGTCCTATCAAGTTTAACAGGTTATCGACATGAAAAAAACAGTGTTAGTAACGGGCGCTTCGGCCGGAATTGGCAAAGCAACCGCTATTTATTTGGCCCAAAACGGCTACACGGTGTATGGGGCGGCACGCAGAATGGAAAAATTGCAAGAACTCAAAGCCTACGGTATTAAACCCGTTGAATTGGACATTACAAAACAGGAAAGTGCGGAAGGGTGTATCAACCAAATTTTGACCGAAGCAGGCAGCATCGATATTTTGGTCAACAATGCCGGGTTTGGCGCGTATGGCTCGATTGAAGATGTTTCCATGGACGACGCCCGGTATCAGTTGGAAGTCAATGTCGTGGGGGCCATGCGGTTGACCCAACTGGTTTTGCCCAACATGCGGGAAAACAGATACGGTAAAATTGTCAATATTTCCTCGGTGGGGGGTAAGATTGTTTTTCCCTTAGGGGGTTGGTATCACGCAACCAAGTTTGCCCTGGAAGCCTTGAGCGATAGTCTACGAAATGAAGTTCGGGGCTTTGGCATTGACGTCATCGTGGTTGAGCCAGGGGCTACCAAATCGGAATGGGGCAACATTGCTACCGATAGTTTGATGAATGTATCGGGCCATACCGCCTATAAAGACTTAGCCACGAAAACCCATCATGTATTTACCCAGTTATCCCAGACTATTGCGGAACCCATCGTGATCGCTAAACTGATTAAACGGGGAATCGAAGCCATCCATCCCAAAACAAGATATACGACTAACCAGATGGCTTCTACGGTTTTGTTGTTCTTACGAAAGATTTTATCCGATAAGCTAATGGACAAATTAATTATGAGTCAACTCAACTAATACCCGCGATGGAAAGCAACCTCATTCTTCAACATAACATCCTGTATTCGCGTGGGTATCAAAAAGTACAAAGTAGCGAACATTACTTTCCCGACCACGCTTTAGGCATCATGCTTTCGGGGGAATCGCATTATTTTTCCAACGAAGGCACCTTTGTCATGACCGAAGGCACCATCTGTTTAATGCGTAGAAATCAGCTATTCAAAAAGCTCAAAAAACCGGGTCCAACGGGTGAACCGCCTTCGTTAATCAGCGTATTTCTGGACCAAAACGCCTTACACCAGTACGCCACTGACAATACGATCCCAAAACAACCTACGTATAAAGGCCAGGCGATGATTGACCTCACCGGCAATGTGTTTTTGAAAGGTTTTTTTGACTCCTTATTGCCCTATAGGGATCATCCCAAAAAGCTTACGGCAAAAATGGCGGCCCTGAAAACCGCAGAAGCCATTGAGTTGCTGCTGCAAACAGGGGATGTGTTTCGACCTTTTTTGTTTGATTTTCAGGAGCCCTATAAGATTGATCTGGAGACGTATATGAATCATCATTTTCAATATAATATTCCGCTATCCTCGTTTGCCAACCTGGCGGGTCGTAGCCTTTCCACCTTTAAGCGGGATTTTACCAAGATCTTTGACACTACGCCCAAGAAGTGGTTACAGCAAAAGCGGTTGGAGCAGGCCCACTATCTGATTTCAACGAAAAGACTACGTCCCTCAGCGGTGTATTTAGAAGTTGGTTTTGAAAACCTGTCGCATTTTTCGTCTGCCTTTAAAAAGAAGTTTGGTGTAAACGCTTCGGATTTGTGAAACTACTCAAACCATAGATTACTACTTGAAGTTGCCATTTAGTGGATGGTAATCAGTCAATTAAACGCTCCCAACTGAGACGAACGAATATTCATGTGTCTACTTCTTTAATGGGGCGTGGCTGTTGCACAACTCAGTTAAGGTCAAAAAGACTGCCACTGAAGTGTCTATCCTAGTAAATTATAGAGCATCCTGAACTCAAATCGAGCTGATTAGACCCCGACTGGGGGTTGTGCAACAGCCACGGGCGTTTGTTGAAACGTTGAGCTATCGAGAGCGCGTACATCGATTGTCACCTGCGACTCGTATCTGAACTCATGTATGGCAAAGTCCCACCAAATCAACGGGGGAGGCTAGAAATCTTTTTCCAACCCGTTCTCCAAAGCTTTGAAGTACATGTCTTCCCTGAACGAATACAGAAAGGGGGCCTTGTGGGAAGCACCACTGTAATGTTTCTCTTTCTTTTCTAATATGCCATAGGACAGTAGCTTCCGATTGAAATTACTGCGGTCCAGCTTTCGGCCCAGAATGGTTTCATAAACCGTTTGCAAACTCTTGAGGGGAAATTCTTTGGGTAACAACGTATAGCCAACGGGCTGGTAATTCAGTTGTAAGCGCAGGGCATGCAACGCCTTGGCAATGATGTGTTCATGGTCAAAAAGCATCGGGGGGAGCTCCCTGACAGCCTGCCAACTACAGGCCAGTGAGGTCTCATCGGGGTGGGGAATTACCTGATCATAATTAACCAGCGCATAGTAGCCAATCGTAATAAAGCGTTGCATAAACCAACTCTCTGCCGTGAGCTCAATACCCAGCGTTTGCAGTACGTCACCCAGATGCTCCTTTCGGTTCCGTTTGGCACTGCCAAAAACATAAAATTGTTGCAAGAATACATTTGTCAAGCCCGTGCGGGCAGTCAGAATCCTGACCGCTGCGGAATCCAAATCTTCTTCTTTGCCGATAAACCCACCCGGTAGCATCCACCCCTGATTGCTTTTAGCTTGGAGTAACAGCACGGTCAACTCATTGTGGTGAAAGCCAAAAATTACGTTATCTAGAGAAACAGCTGGCAAAAGTTGGACGGAGCCTGTCTGCAGATCGTTGCTTGGCGAAGACTGATTTAGCATAATTTATTACTTTCCTTGGCAACAGGTCAATTAACTTGTATATTGGGTCAAAATGACTCAATAGGATGTAGGTTGATTCCCATTTTTGAATGAGCAAAGGTAAAGCAATGCCCGATGAAAAGACTACAAGCGATTGCGTTGAGTCGGTGACTTAGTTCAACAGCTCACCGAACGGAAGGGATTAACTATAACTTTAGCGCATCCATCTGCTTTTGGTTGAAGTTCGTATAATCCCGCCCTAAAGTAGCTTCGGCCGTATGTCCGCTCCTTGTCCTAAAGCTGTTCCCTTACCAAGTAAACTAGAAAAATCGTTCTTACTGGTCAACCCTTTATTGAAGCTGTTGTATCTGATAACCCTTTCTAAATTATGATTCGACCGTTTATTTTCCGCACCTTGTTTGGCTTACTGGTGCTGGTAGGTTTATTGCTAGCCCTGCCAGGTTATATAGTTCCGTATGAAGAACGCTTCAACGCACCCAAACCCACTCGCCCCAACGTTATCTTTATTATTTCCGATGACCATACGTCGCAGGCTATCAGTGCGTATGGAAGTAAACTGGCCAAAACGCCAAACATCGATCGCATTGCTCGGGAAGGGGCCATTCTGTATAACAATGTTGTCGCCAATTCCATTTGTGGGCCAAGCCGGGCGACCTTACTGACGGGTCAGTATTCACACCGCAATGGCTACAAACTAAATGAAAAGGTCTTTGATATCAATCAGCCGGTATTTTCAGAAGAATTGCAGAAGAACGGCTATCAGACCGCCTGGATTGGTAAAATGCACCTGGGAAGTTTGCCCCACGGGTTCGATTACCTCAACATTCTGCCCGGACACGGTAGTTATTACAACTCCGACTTTGTTGACTCTAATAACAAAACGACCCGTCATCCCGGCTATGTGACGGATGTGGTGACGGGTTTGTCGACCGACTGGCTTGATAAGCGGGATGCAACAAAGCCCTTTTTTCTAGTGGTTGGCCATAAAGCAACGCACCGCGAGTGGATGCCAGCCCTGGAAGATCTCGGGGCCTATGATACCGTTACGTTTCCGATACCGCCCACCTTCTACGATACCTATACCGGGCGTCTGGCGGCCCAGCAGCAGGACATGAGTATTGAAAAAACGATGAGCCTGCAAGCCGATCTAAAAGTGCACGTTGAGTATGAGGTCGACGAAGCCAAAGTCCCCCAGGAGAAAGCCCGGTTGAAAAAGATGCTGTACGGCGATGCCGAGCCTACTCCCGAGCAGGATCAACAGCTCGACACGTACGTTCGGGAGGGCTCCTACAAACGGCTTACCCCCGAGCAGAAGAAAGCCTTTTCAGCCTATTACGCCAAAATCAGTCAAGAATTCGACCAGAAGAAGCTGACGGGCAAGGCCCTGACGGAATGGAAGTACCAGCGCTATCTGAAAGATTACTTATCAACGGCCAATTCGCTGGATCGCAACATCGGCAAACTCCTGGCTTATCTGGATAAGCGTGGTCTGGCGAAAAATACGGTGGTCATTTATACGTCCGATCAGGGTTTCTATCTGGGGGAGCACGGTTGGTTCGATAAACGTTGGATCTACGAAGAGTCCCTAAAAACGCCGTTTGTTATTCGGTATCCGGGCGTGATCAAACCCGGCAGTCAAGTTAAACAGGTTGTCTCGAATGTGGACTGGGCGCCCACGCTACTGAGTCTTACCAATACGCCCATTCCAGCTTATATCCAGGGGGAATCATTTTTGCCCGTCTTGACCGGCTCAACGAAGGCGTGGCGTGATCGGGCTTATTATCATTATTATGAATATCCCCAGCCGCATCACGTATCGCCCCACTTTGGCTTACGGACGAACCACTACACGCTGGCGCGCTTTTATGGTCCGGCCAATTTTTGGGAATTGTATGATATTCAGAAAGATCCGCATAATCTGCACAATCTGTATGGTCAGAAAGGATATGAAACCCTCACCGCTGGCTTGAAGCAGCAACTGAAGCGTGAAATCGTCAAGTACAAAGATGAGGAGGCACTTAAATTGATGGATAGCGTCCCAAAGTAGCGAGAATGGCCCCGTATGCGACTGACAGTTGTACATCAAGTGTCCAATACAACGCTCCTACTTGAGACCATAGGGATGGTATACGTATGGTTCGAGAAATGGGCGTGGCTGTTGCACCACTCTGCTACCCACATCGATTTTTCAACATCTGAAAATGGCGAATAAAAATTTCTACCATCGACTGCCCGTCTGCCTTGCATGGTTGAAGATACAAAACTCTACCCAGTCAGCCATTTTATGCACAGACAGAGTTGTGCAACAACTACGGCGTTTTGTGAGACAACTTCTAAAATGTGTTGGCCATTTTATGAGTTAATCCAATTTTTATAGATCAGTAAATTAAAGACTTGATCCAGTTGATGGTAAGTTTTGTCAGAATGCTGATACCCCAGCTCTTTGAATTAACTTATATACCTGAAAACTGGACACATATTTCGGAAATACGGATACAGTCGGGGCTCGATTTCGGCGGAATTTTGTGAAACAAATTAAACGTCGCAGTACGACAAATCACATGGAAGCTATCAAACAAGTAGCATTAGGCAATCAAGGGTTAATCGTTCCTCGGATTGGCCTGGGTTGCATGGGTATGAGTCAACTGATGGGTGCCGATACCTACGGGAAGGCAAATGACGAAGATTCGATTGCAACCATTCACCGTTCGCTCGAATTGGGAGGCAATTTTCTAGACACGTCCGATTTATATGGCCCTCTAGTCAACGAACGGCTTGTCGGAAAGGCTATCAAGGGACAACGGGATAAGTATATCATTGCCACCAAGTTTGGCTTTGAAATTGATGATAACGGGCAAATGGTGCTGGCCAACAATTATCCAGTTATCAACAACCGGAAAGAATACATGCGAAAAGCCGTTGAACGCTCGCTGAAAAACCTAGGTACTGACTATATTGACCTATATTACATGCACCGGCAAGACCCTGCTGTTCCTATCGAAGAAACGATAGGTGCTATGGCTGAACTGGTGAAAGAAGGGAAAATCAACTATATAGGCATTTCGGAAGTCGATTCAGAAACGATTCGTAAAGCCTATGCGGTGCATCCGATTTCGGCGGTACAGAATGAATACTCCCTGTTTGAGCGGGAAACGGAACGGGCAGGAGTACTGGCAACAGTAGCAGAACTAGGGGTCGGCATGGTCGCCTACTCACCGTTGAGCCGTGGCCTGGCAACGGGTAAAATTCAGTCAAACAGCGAGTTAGCCGATGATGACTTCCGCAAACAGTTCGGCAAGTTTAAAGATGGGCAACTGGATAAAAATTTGGTCTTAATCAACGAGGTGGAAACCCTGGCCACAGAAAAAGGCCTGACTGTTGCCCAACTCGCGTTAGCCTGGGTGATTGCGAAAGGAGTTGTTCCCATTCCAGGAACGAAAAAAGTAAACTACATCGAGCAGAATATTGCCGGGGCTCAAATGGATTTGACCGACAACGATCTGGAACGGCTAGAAGCGATCGTACCGATTGAGACAGAAACCGGCAGCCGGTACTTGTAAGAAAAACAGTAGATAATCGCTGGTTGTCTACCGTCAGAGATTACCGATAAACGTATAGCCTGTACACAGTAGTGACTTACCTGAGTCACTGCTGTCATTTTATAGATCTATGAAAAATCAGCCAGTACCACCGCATATTATCCCGTCAATTTCTGCTATCCATAAATGGCTCGGCCTGCCCAAACCAGCACACCCGCTCGTCAGCGTAATTGATCTAAAAACCATTTCTATTCAAGTAGATATACTCGAACAGGCTTTTGCTTACTCTTTTTATAGTATCAACCTCAAAAAGAACTTCGACTGGAAAGTCAAATATGGTCAACAACACTATGACTTTGACGAAGGTGTGATGACATTCCAAGCACCGGGGCAAGTATTAAAAGTGGATGCCGACGGGTCAACCCAGGTGGAGGGCTATTCGTTGTTTATACATCCTGATTTTTTTAATGGTTACCTATTAGCGGCCAAAATCAGGCAGTACAATTTTTTTTCCTACGCTGTTCATGAAGCGTTGCATCTGTCCGATACAGAAGAACAGTTGATTATGGGGATCATGGAAAATCTTTCCCGTGAGATTAATTCATCAATCGACACGTTTTCTCAGGATCTGATTATTTCTCACATCGATTTGTTATTGAACTATGCAAACCGCTTCTATCACCGGCAATTTATCACTCGAAAACCGGCAAGTTTCGACGTATTAACAAAATTTGAAACGTTGCTTGATGAGCATTTCAGCGAAGATCACTTAGCTGAATCGGGGTCTCCAAGTGTGCAGCTCCTGGCCGATCAGCTAAATTTTTCCTCGAAATACCTGAGTGACCTGCTAAAAACACAAACGGGGATGAACGCTAAACAGCACATTCAGAACCGGCTCATTGAGAAAACAAAAGAGATACTAACAACGACTTCACTGTCGGTGGGTGAGATCGCTTTTATGCTTGGCTTTGAATACCCCCAGTCTCTGAATAAGTTGTTTAAGAACAAAACCAACGTGTCACCCCTCGAGTATCGGGCTTCCTTCAACTAAAAGTAATAATGGTTGACTATTTTCTCCTGATAACGTGTTCCTTACCCATCAGACACGTAAAAATCATCGAATAAGCGCATCACGTAGCCCCATGCAAACAGACACAACTACAATTCCTGGACTCAGGAATATTGAGCAAATATCTACTCTAACAAACAAAAGGGATGTAGAGAATTTTGAGATACTGGATCTGAGTATGGTGGACAACAATACCCCCTTATCGTTAGATTATTCGAGAAAAACGTTTTATACAGTTACCCTTCTACAAGGTAACTATACGCTTGAATTTGACGAAAAACAGATTGATGTATCAGGCAATTCATTACTATTTACCAGCACTAAAATACCCTTTGGCATACAGGCAGCAGAAGGCGTGTATGCAGGAATAAGCTGTCTATTTAAAGAGGATTTTATTACAAAAAGTAATAGTGGGTACCGGTTGCTTGACTTCCCTATTTACAAACCAGGGAGGCAGACTATTTATTCATTGACCAATGAACAAACAAAAAACTTCGTTGAAATTTATACCAAACTGTTTGACGAGAAACACGAAAACGGCGATTTCAAGGAAAACCTGCAACGTACCTATTTGCTCGAGCTGATTTTCAATGCTCAAAAGCTTGATCCGGTCAGTTCCTACATAAAAAAGAATAACACGACTGAGGAAATAGCCTGTTCCTTTATACGGTTGCTGGAATCACAGTTTCCTATAGAATCTGCCCAGAGTACCCTCCGATTAAAAACGGCAAAGGATTTTGCCGATGACCTGTCATTACATCCCAATTATTTAAACCGACAGGTGAAACGATCGAAAGGCAGAACGGTAAGCGAAATCATAGCGGCACGAATCGTTCAGGAAGCGAAAATTTTATTGAAGGTAACGAACTGGAATATTGTGGAGATTGCCAGCTCCCTGGGTTTCGAGCAGGCATCGCACTTCAATTTGTTTTTCAAGAAACACGTACTGGTTTCACCGACAGCTTACAGGAAAACAATAAAATAACTAGTTTTAGTCTGATTAATAACTACTTACGTAGAAGTTTGATTTTAGTAAGGATTGGTTTTATTTAGGCTAACACGGCCTCGTTGATCTGCTTCATCTTTGCATTGTAATTAGAACACTTTGCGAAATGACAAAAATAGCATTAGTAACAGGGGCCAACAAAGGCATCGGTTTTGAGACAGCTAAACAACTTGCCCAGCATGATATTAAAGTCCTGTTAGGAGCAAGAAATGAAACGGAAGGAAAAAAGGCAGAGGAGATTTTACGTGCGCAGTCATTAGATGTGACATTCGTCAAACTTGATATTAGTGTTTCCCATGATATAGAAAATATCAAAAACTATATTGACCGTGAATTTGGTAAGCTGGATATTCTAATCAACAATGCAGCGGTATTCCTGGATAGTGCCTGGTTTGGGAATAACACCGAAACTGTACCCTTAAAAACGTTGCGTGATACATTCGACATCAATTATTTCGGTACGGTTGAGCTAACGCAATCATTACTGCCAGCGATTAGAAAAAGTGAAGCCGGGCGAATCGTGAATATTAGCAGCGTTTCAGGCTCCTTTGGTGTTCATCTTGATGAAACCCATTGGTTATATGCCTTGAAACCTTATGCTTACAGCGCGTCAAAAACAGCCTTGAACCAGTTTACCGTGTTTTTGGCAAACGCCCTGGGCAATACTAAAATCAAGGTAAATGCAGTAAATCCGGGTTGGGTAAAAACATCAATTGGCTCAGACCAGGCACCACTTACGCCAGAAGATGGGGCGAAAAGCGGTGTGGCACTAGCATTGATGGACGAAAACGGACCGGCTGGTACATTTTCTCAGGCGGGTGAGACGTTGCCTTGGTAGGCGGTTGCCGCCTAGTGCAGCCCACTACCTCACGCGGCCAGTAAATTAATAACCGGTCAGGTCGCCTTTCTAACAATTCGTCAAAGCCGCCATTATCTATCGGCTCGGCACTAATTATTTTTACTTCACTAAAAAAGCAACATGTCCAACACACCTCTCGAAGTCGCAGAAACCTTCTTCGCCCATTGGCAGGCCAATCGGATGGAAGACGCACTCGCCATGCTCTCGCCTGATGTCATTTACCAAAATTTTCCTACCCCCGACCTTATCGGCCGCGAGGCTGTCCGAAAGTTCAATGTCGATGCCGGTATCGGTACGACCTTGCAGGCGAACTGGGAAATCGTTCATCTTGCCGCCGTCGGCAATGTGGTGCTCAACGAGCGGATTGATAACTTTAGACATGCCAACGGCACTACCCTGACGGTACCGGTAATGGGAACGCTTACCATTGAGGAGGGCGCTATCACCGTCTGGCGGGACTATTTCGACTCGGCCAACGCAGCGCAGCAGCAGCTCATGCGCTCACTCGCGTAACCCACGCAAGCGCACTTTTCGCTGCTGTTCTGCCAAGATGAGTCAGCGTTGGTATAGCTACCATCAATCAGTAAGGCGACCCTATTGGTACCATATCGTTTCTCTGTTAGTTAAGTCTTTGCCTACATTTTCCCGACGAATATGTTTAAACTGGCCAGATAAAGATTGTCCAAATGACCGTTTCCCGGATTACTGGGTGATTGTAAGTCATGTAGTATGGTTGTGGCGAATAAGCGCCCCCTGATGAAATCTACCACGTAGACCGTAGACCATGGATGCAACAGATCGGATGATGTGTTTTCCAGTTACACATGATCTGATTTGTTTCTCAGTAAATGCTCCCTCCCGAGACGAATATCGATTTGGGTATCTATAATCGGGCGTTTGGTTAAACACCTGCATAGCGATAAAATCAACGCCTTTTTGAGGAGTTATTTAGCACAACTTCTACCGTTGCTCCCTGCAGTACACCAGCATACGCTAGCAATATTTAGTGATGACTGAGCGCATAAATACCTAGATAAACTAAGGCACCAGCTATGTATCCTAACAAAGCTAGTCCGCTGATGCGTCGTAAATACCAGCCGAATTCTAATTTCTCCATCCCCATCACGGCTACCCCAGCCGCTGAACCAATTACTAATAAGCTGCCTCCTGTACCAGCCGTGTAGGCCAAAAACTCCCACAACTTGGCATCTATCGGATAGGTGTTTAGATCATACATACCCATCATGGCGGCTACAATCGGGACGTTGTCAACGATGGCTGAAGCTACGCCAATTAATAACACAATTAAGTCTAAATCACCAATCCACTTATTGAGACTAGCAGCGACTGTGGTTAAAGCACCAGTTGATTCTAGCGTTCCCACTGCTAACAAAATGCCCAGAAAGAACAAAATACTTGGAACATCCACTTTACTCAATGCATAAGCGGCTGTGTAACGCTTTCGGTCCTGCTCATCTTTGTCGGCATGAATGATCTCCGAGATGCCCCAAACCATACCTAACGCCAATAACATGGGCATGTAAGGAGGCAAGTGAGTCACCGTCTTAATAATTGGCACCATGACAATGGCGGTTAATCCAGCCGCAAACACAATGCGCCGGTCACGCCGTTGAATAGAGGTAACATACGGTCGGCTAACTCCCTTCTGATTTGAGGAGCCTGTTGATAGTGAAGGCTTAAAAGACGCACTTAACCACAGTAAAGGAGCCAGTAGACAGATCAAGCTGGGCAGAAACAATTGGCTAATGATAGTCGTGGTGGACACTTGCCCTCCAATCCATAGCATCGTGGTGGTCACATCGCCAATGGGTGACCAAGCTCCTCCGGCATTAGCGGCAATGATAATCATGCCGGCTATGAGTTTACGCTCTTCTACATTCTTGACGAGCTTTCGGGTAACCGAAACCATAACAATGGCGGAGGCCAAATTATCGAGTAAGGCAGAGAGGATGAACGTGAGCCCACTGATAAGCCATAACAGCACTTTAGGATTACGGGTGGCAATGCGATCAGTAATGATGGTAAAGCCATCATGAATGTCAATTAACTCGACAATGGTCATTGCTCCCAAAAGAAAGAACAGGATTTGAGCAATCTCAATGAGATGATGGCTTAGATGCTCTAAGACAGGTTCGGGAGCAGTAGCCGAGAGAACGTAGATGATCCAGCAAAGTACACCAGTAATTAATGCCGTAGCTGTCTTGTTGAAGCGGATGGGATGTTCAAGCGTGATTAAGAGATAGCCCAGAACAAAAATGATGGTTATAGTTGTAATCATATGTATTACAAGCTAGGCTATGAGAGGCAAGTTCCTAGGTTCGATTAGAAAATCCTTAGATTATACTACATGAATGAGTATGCGATGAATTACATTGGATAGATATTAAAAAAGATTACTGTCTCACGTAAACGCTCGATTTTAGCAATAACCTCGATTAGTTTTAGCGACTCCTGCGCGAGTTCTTAACGATCGCTCGAATACCTGAACTTGCTACATTTGACTGGAGACGGATTTTAGGCACATTTGGGAACAAACCCAAAAGTACCCATGAAGAAAAGACGTGTATTTGACCTGGCATTCAAACAAATGGCCGTTGAGTTATCCCACGCCAAAGGCTCCGTGCAGGAAGCCGCTCGTGAACTCGGCATTGATTCGAGCCGGATTACCAAATGGCGACAAAGCCACAAAAGCCCTGGTCAATCTGCAACTGCGGCCCCCGAGCTGAGCGAGGATCAGAAGCTGATCAAACGACTTCAGAAAGAGCTGAAAGACGCTCAGCTTGAGCGCGATATACTAAAATCACTGTACAGCGCATCCGCTGTTGAATAGTCTTAACAACTTTTGTATCAGCCCAAAACCCTATTTTTGGCTGACTTTCAGAACCAAGCTCCCCGCTTTTACTGGTACTTTTAAAGTCCTTACTAAAATCTGAGCTGGAGCGTACCATGCTTTCCTACTCGGAAGGCATTTGGTGAATTGATTGGTGATCGCTTTGGCGAATCCCCCACAGAAAAATTTTACAGTCCCGATACGCTTCCTGGAAGTCATTAACCATTAATGTCCAATAGGTATGAACCAGCTATCGTTCAACATTATTAATCCCCAGGCTGCGGGGATTGATGTCGGTTCGCGCACTCATCTGGTGGCTATTGACCAGAATAAAGACAATGTGCGTGAATTTGGGGTGTACACCAAAGATCATCAAGAGATGATCAACCATTTGCGCCAACATGGCGTAACCACCATCGCTATGGAAAGCACTGGCAGTTATTGGCAAACGTTGTTTAGTGCGCTCCAGCATGCAGGTTTTAACGTGTTACTGGTAGGCGGTAACCAGACTAAAAACGTAAAGGGCAGAAAAACCGATGTAATTGACTGCATCTGGATTCAGAAGCTACATTCGCTGGGCCTATTATCAGGCAGTTTATTACTGAGTGACACCTTCCAGCAGTTACGTACCTATTATTACCATCACCTGCATTTGGTTCAACAGTCGGCCCGCTACAGCAACAAAATGCAGAAAGCATTGCGGCTGATGAACATCCGTTTGGATGTGGTGATTAATGACATCACTGGCCAGTCAGGTATGGCTGTTATTGAGGCCATCCTAGCTGGACAGCGTGAACCCGAACACTTAGTGTCACTGGTCAGTCATCGGGTCAAAAAGTCGCGACAAGAGATTGCCGATGCCCTGCAAGGCTGGTGGCGGGAAGAACTGTTATTTGAATTACAGGCTTCTCTGGATTTTTACCGTCTGTATGAACGGAAGATCAAAGAATGCGACCAGGTTATTGAAACCTTTCTGGTCAAGTATGCTCCTGAGGTCGAGGTTTCAATAGATGAGAAGAAGCAACTGAAAACTAACCGAAAGAGAGCTGGTAAACATGCCCCTAGCTTTAATCTATCTCATCTGGCCTACCAATATTTCAGAACCGACCTATTTGCCATATCAGGCATTAGTTACAACGCTGTTTTATGTTTGCTGACCAGCCTAGGTCATGATATACACAAGTTTCCGACGGCTAAAGGTTTTGCCTGCTGGTTAGGACTGGTACCCAATAACAAAATCAGCGGAGGCAAGGTCATTGGCAATCGAACTCCATCGGGGAAGAATCATATCGCTAAAGCACTGCGCCATGCGGCCAACTCGATTGGCAATCAGAAAGATCACGAGCTGACACCTTTCTTCAAGCGTATTGCCTTCAAAAAAGGCCGCCTGGCTGCCATTATCGCGACGGCTAGAAAGTTGGCTGTTATTATTTGGAACATGATTGTTAAAGCCGAACCCTACCAAAAGAACCAGATGGAATTAAGCAATGAGAAGCAGAAGGCGATGAAGTTGAAGCACCTGGATAAGAAATTACATGCCCTTCAACTAACCAAAGAGGAGCTGGAGAAGCTGTTTTTAAAGCATTCATTATCAGTAACCTAGTAGTGAGTTGTACAGAAAAAAGGCAGTCGGCATCTTCTCCAGGGGCGACCGCGCGGCGGACCGTGGGAAATATTCCGATTTGTAGCGGAACATGCCAATCAATTTCCCGTTGAGAGGATGTGTAAGGTACTGAAAGTCAGTAGTAGTGGGTACTATTATTGGCGCAAGCATCCGGTTGGCATTAGGCAACTAAAACAAGCTCAGTTGCTGGACGATATTCGACAGGTACATGCCCAGAGCGAGTCTCGGTACGGTAGTCCCGCGCCACGGTGGCCCGGATCGCTGATGAATTGCGGGAGCGGGGCGTAAAGACATCACGTAATCGGGTGGCCCGATTGATGCACAAAGCGGCCATTCGCAGCATCATGTATAAAAAATATCGTGTTCAGACTACCGACTCATCTCACGATTATCCGATAGTTAAAAACCTGTTAAACCGAGAATTCACAGCAGATAAGCCAGGTCAGAAGTGGGTGTCAGATATCACGGCACGGGCCGCCCCGCTACATTCCGACCGGCGAGGGTTGGTTATACCTGACAGCCGTGCTGGATTTGGCAGACCGAAAAGTAATCGGATGGGCATTGAGTGATGGACTGAAAGCTGCGGATACGAGCGTAGCAGCCTGGCGTATGGCTCTCAAAAACAGGAGCATAGACGGTAAACTTCTATTTCACTGCGCCGGCAGCCCGGTCAGATCGTGGTGTCCAGTATGCCTGCAATGAATTTCTGGGGCATCTAAAGGGCTTGCCCGTCGTACAGAGCATGAGCCGTAAAGGCAACTGTCGCTTCGGCGATCCGATGGGACAATGCAGTAGTTGAGAGCTTTTTCAAAACATTTAAAAGCGAATTGGTTAACCATGTTGACTTTCCGACGCGGGCCGCAGCCCGGTTGGCCACCTTCGAGTATATCGAGGGTTGGTACAATCGTCGGCGGAAACATTCAAGCTTGAATTACCGAACTCCTACTCAACAGGAATCTTATTTTTACACCTCTCAGATGGCTGCTTGAAAAAATCTCCAGTATACTGTTGCAAGTCCAAACGCTTCCTTGGTCGCTTTAGCGAAGGCCTGTACCGCTTTTTCGTCTTTTTCATGAATCAGGCCATTCGGCATGATTGGGAAATTGAGCAGTAACGTCGCGTTTCGCCCAATGGAGTGGTAATAAATATCCATCAGTTGGGGCAAGGTTTTCACTTTTCTATCTTCCCGTTCGTGGTAGAACCATTCGGGTCGAATCGAGGTGTTTACTTCTGCTGGCACCCAGGCATTGCCATTTTCGACACCATGACGCAACATCTGTTCCGGCACCTCGCCCGTTGCCTTTAACAGACTCCAGTTAGTTTCACCTACATACCCCGCTTCGGTGCCTACCCAGCGAAGGTCCGCTCGATCACCTCCGTCATTCCAGATGACAATGTTGGGCTGGAGTTTACGCACCAGTTTATAGGTATTGGGCCAGTCGTAGTACGTTTTAGCGTCAATCTTACGGGTTTCGTTGGCCCCGCCATAATAACCTGATCCGCCATTCGCGCCATCAAACCAGACTTCAAAAATTTCCCCGTAGTTGGTCAGTAATTCCTGCAACTGGTTGCGGAAGTAGGTAATGTAGGCAGGCTTTCCATAGTCAGGGTGATTTCTGTCCCAGGGCGACAAATACACTCCGAATTTCAGGCCATATTCTTTGCAGGCATTGGCCATCTCCCGCACAATATCGGCTTTCCCGCTTTGCCAGGGGATATTTTTGACAGAGTATTCGGTATACTTTGACGGCCACAGACAAAACCCGCTATGGTGTTTAGCCGTGAAAATAATACCTTTCATGCCTGCCTCTTTGCAAATTCGGGCCCACTGCCTGCAATCCAGTTTGGTCGGGTTAAACAACTTAAGATCTTCGTTGCCCAAGCCCCAGGCCATATCGGTATAGGTATTGATCGAAAAATGGATAAAGGCGTAGTATTCCATTTTCTGCCAGCGCAACTGGTTTTCGTTGGGAACTGGCCCGACTGGTTGAGGAGCCTTAACCTGGGCATAGGTGTTACTAGTTAAACCTACCAAGCAAAAAATTAGCACGAGAAGGTGTCTATTTCCAATACGACCAGTAGGTGGATAATTGAAACGGAACGTCATATTTGTTTTGTTACGAGTGATTTTCGGGTGTAGGATTCTTCATTCCATTCCATAAACCTGATCCATAAGTTGCCATTTTGGGTTTTGTCTTCGCTTAGGCAGACCGCCACTACTTGAGAGCAGGGCATCGTTGATCTGACAAAACGTAGCCGTTATCGAGCCGAGGGAAACGCTTATAACTAGCCCGCTACGAGCTTCTTCCATTGATATAGATAAACAAGCTCATCTAATGTTCGTATTTTGACCTTATCGATTCATTAACAAAACTAGCGTCAAGCAAAGAGTTAGATTATACCAAAACAGACTTTTTTCTATATAAAACAGACTTTCCCTAGTTTTATGCCAATTTTGTACTGACTAATGAATAAGCGTTTTTTGAAGCATACTTTATCGCTGCTCAATGTCGATTGGGTCAAACTGGATTCTCGGTGGAACTACAAAAATGTCATCAGCCCTTATCACCGCATTTATTACATTGATGAAGGAGAGGGGAAACTATTTGATCATGCCAAAACGCTTAAGCTGGAAGCGGGTTATTTATACATTATTCCTAGTTATACACTCTGTAACCTAATCTGTGAAAGTTACCTTAGTCAATACTTTGTTCAGTTCTTCGAAGAATCCGCTGATGGTACCTCCCTATTCTTAGCTAGCCGACTTATCTCTAGAGTGAAGGCCAGCGAAATCGACGTGCTAAATTTTAAACGCTTGGTAGAAATCAACCCAGGTAGGGGTATTAATCGGTCTGATAACCCTTTGGTGTACGAAAAGAACATTTATTACAAGGAATACCAGGAACTCAACAATCAGCAGAAGTTTGACCTCTTTTTGGAGACCCAAGGCATCCTGCTTCAATTATTATCACGGTTTGCTGTTCCAGAGTTGCTATCCGCCCGGGAAGCGGTCGAAGTTCCTATTACGATTCTGGACACTATGCGTTTTATTCTGGTCAACTTGCACTTACCCCTAACGGTAAAACGTTTAGCCGAAAGGGTACATCTGAATCCAGAGTATTTTTCCCGATTATTTGGGAAGCATACCGGGACGCGCCCACTAACGTTTATTAATGAAAAACGAATTGAACGGGCCGTACATATTATGGCCACTAGCCAGTCTTCCCTTTCTGAAATTGCGGCACTTACGGGATTTGAAGGTCTTTCCCATTTTACCCGGACATTTAAGAAGATAACGTCTTTGCCGCCAGGAATCTATCGCAAGCAGCTAAATCATACCTGACAATATCTGCTTGGGCTGTATTACCCTAAGATAGTTTGACTAATTTGTGTTTAGTTAACTCAGCCTTTTTACGAGATTATCCAATTGAGCGGGTTGTTTATTAATGCATAGTAACGAAATAGCTGGGCGATCCTTGCCATACGATTCCCCACTATTAAGCTGGGCCGCCCAATATAGTGCTCCCTATATTTAGGACCAGTTTTTGCTTTTTTTAATTGAGGTTTTCCGATTCTACGTCGACTTGCAAAGGAGTACAGTACACCTCAGCAGGTGTTTTTCTAGCCAGACCTTGATGGC
>NZ_CP045997.1:9443131-9586460 GCF_010233585.1 Spirosoma endbachense | reverse complement strand
TACCAATCATTTTGCCTTGAAAGGGCGGTTATACCTCAAAGCCCTGCAAGCGGCTTTTGCGGAACTGGCCGTCCTCAAAAATCAACTCAGCCAACATCCACAAATGGAGTTGGCGTAACATCAGTTACTAAGACAGTAGCCATTACTTTTTGCAATAGAATTGACGAATTTTATCAGAAATGCTTTAGTTGGTATTGCAGATGGCGTCGATGAAGATAAGCGGAAAGAGCCACATAAAGTGTAACATAATAATACAAACGAACAAAAATTTATAATTTTAGAACAAAAAATAGTACTATTCTGATTTGTATTTTATGCGGAATAGTCATGAATGTGGTCGGCCAATTTAAACCTATAAGCCGGGCCGCCGATGCGCCGGGCCGCTGATGCGGTTTCAAAAACCTTATAGGTTTAAATTGGCCGACTACTAGTAGCTACTATGAAATCTTGATTTATAAAGGATGAAAAGGGTGATCAAATTGAAGTGATCGTAGACGACCCCTTAGCAGACTTTTTGCCGAAGCCCAACGACTGTAAAGGACGATTTCCTCTACGAGACCAACCGATTGTTTACGAGGACCCATTTGAAACCGCGAGTTAATGGGAAGCTAATGAATGAAAGTTTTACACCTCTTCCGCCTGTTTTTCCTTACGGGCATTAAGGTATCCGCGGACAACGGTGTATGTCGTGATAGCCAAAAAGAAAATGATAATCCAGTGGACATAATTGATGATCCACGGAAACCGCTCTCCGAAATAAAAGCCCCCGCCCACAAGGGTTAGGACCCAAATGGAAGCACCAATGATGTTGTAGAGGATAAAAAACCGGGAGGGCATATGAATGAGTCCGGCCAAAATCGGCGCAAAAGTGCGGACAACGGGTAAAAAACGAGCAACAATAAGTGCTCCGTTACCGTAACGAATAAAAGCAGCCCGCGTATCGTCGATGTATTTTTGCTTGAAAAAGAGCGAATCCGGACGATTTTTGATCCGGGCACCAAAATAGTAGCCCGTCAGGTAGCCCGTTAAGGAACCCAGAACAGCGGCACTAAAAATACAGAGTAAGAGTATCCACAGCGGAACATTCAGGATTTTCGTTCCTGCAAACACACCCGATAAGAACAGCAGGTAATCGCCCGGCAGAAAGAAGCCGAAGATAATTCCGTTCTCAACGAAGATAATCAGCGTAATCAGCACTAAGCCACCCGTTCGGATGATTTCTTCTGAATTAAGCAGGTATTGAAAAAACTCAACGATCTGGTTCATGCTTAACGAGTGAAAGAGTGAAAGAGTAAAAGAAACTGCCGCCGAAACGGTGAAAGCGTAGCGTAGCCACTCTTTCGCTCATTCACTCTTTCGCTCTTTAAATATATTCCGCCAACTCAAGCCAGCGGTCCGATTTTTCAGCAATGCTTTGGTCAATTTCTTCGATTTCCCGCGCCCAGGCCGTTAACTGCTCGTGATGCCCACCTGTATTAAGCAGACCAATAACTTCGACCTTCCGTTGCTCCAGCGACTCAATTTCTTTTTCGAGCGTTTCATATTCGCGGATTTCCTTGAATGACAGTTTCTTCCGGGCGCCATTCGTGTTGCCATCGACCGTCGCGGATGAAACCACGGGCGCGGGCGTTTGGTTCTTCGGTACCGATGCCGCTGGTTTATCATTTTGTGAAGCGCTCTTCGGCTGGGAGTCGCGCCACTCCCGATAATCGGTATAGTTCCCCGGAAAGTCACGGACTTTACCAGCCCCTTCCATCACAAAAACGTGCTCAACAAGTCGGTCCATGAAGTACCGGTCGTGCGTAACGATCAGAACGCACCCGGAGAAATTAAGCAGAAAATCTTCCAGTACGTTGAGTGTCGTAATGTCGAGGTCATTCGTTGGCTCATCAAGAATCAAAAAATTCGGATTCTGCACCAACACGAGCAGAAGCTGCAACCGACGTTTTTCGCCACCGCTTAGTTTGGCAACATAATCATACTGTTTCGATCGGTCAAAGAGGAATCGAGTCAGCAATTGACTGGCCGTAATAGTATCGCCATTGGCCAGCTTCATGACTTCGGCTACATCCTGCACGACGTCGATCACACGCTGACTTTCGGGGAGATCCAGCTCGGTTTGGGTATAGTACCCGAACTTGACCGTACCACCCGTTGTGATCTTCCCCGAATCAGGACGCAACTGACCGGTTAGCATGTTCATCAGTGTGGTTTTACCCATTCCATTTTTCCCGATCAGCCCCACTCGGTCGGACCGTTTGAAGGTGTAGGTAAAATGATCGAGCAGTACTTTCTCCCCAAAACGTTTACTAAGATTCTCTACCTCAAGGATCTTACTGCCCAATCGGGATGTGCGTAGATTCAGATCAAGTTCGCCATCGTTCCGTTTGCCGCTGGTTTTTTCCTTCAGTTCGTCAAACGCATCGATTCGATATTGCGCTTTCGTTCCGCGCGCCTTGGGTTGCCGACGCATCCATTCCAGCTCGCGCCGGAACGTGTTGCGATCTTTCGCCAGTTCAGAGGCAGCTGCTGTTTCACGTTCGTCTTTCTTCTCCAGAAAATAGGCGTAATCGCCCTTGTAGGTATAAAGCTGCCCACTATCTAACTCGGCAATCTGGTTGCAGACCCGATCCAGAAAATAGCGGTCGTGAGAGACCATCAGCAGCGTACCATTGTTCGTGTTCAGGAAGTTTTCGAGGTATTCGATCGCTTCCAGATCGAGGTGGTTGGTTGGCTCGTCCAGAATGAGCAGGTCGGGGTTTTGAATCAGCACGCGGGCCAGTGCAACCCGTTTGCGTTGCCCGCCCGACAGCGACCCAACTGACTGCTCAACGTCCTGAATACCCAGTTCGCCCAGAATTTGCCGGATTTGGGCTTCGTAATCCCAGGCCTCCAGCTTTTCCATATCCGACATGGCCCGTTCGAGAGCCGCATGGTCGTCGTGGGCAAGCGCGTGTTCATAAGCCCGAACGGCATCGAGCTGTGCACTTTCGCCCGCCAGGACTACTTCCATCACGGTCAGTGCATCATTGAGATCAGGTTGCTGATCAAGGTAACCGATGCTGATGTCTTTCCGATGGCTGACTATACCCGAATCGGGCGGCATAGACCCGGCCAGAATCGAAAGTAGCGTTGTTTTCCCAGAGCCATTGGCTCCGACAATAGCAACCTTGTCGCCCCGGTTCACCCCAAATGTCAGGTTACGGAACAGCATACGGTCGCCGTATGATTTTGTTAAGTTTTCGGCTGAAAGGTAATTCATTAGTTATGCTTGCATCAATCAGGTCAGATAACGGGTCAACTCGTTTATCCGTTTAATTCGTTTAGATGGTTCGCCTGGTCGACCAACGTCTATCTATCACTACAAAGGTACAAGAAAGAAAATCGTTCGTACTTTTACAGACCAACGAGAATCCTTTCCTTATAACCAACAATGCATCTGAAACATCTCAGTGTAGCCATTGCCATTGCCATTGGTTCGGTAGTTCATACAACTGCACAAACGACTACCACTTTTAAATCGTACACACAGGTTATTCCGGGTAGCGACCAGACCTATGCCCTGGTAGCCATTCCGGGCGGTAAATTTCTAATGGGTAGTCTGCCCTCAGAAAAAGGTCATAAACCTGACGAAAGTCCACAGCATAGCGTGGTGATTGAGCCGTTTTATATGGGTAAATATGAAGTGACCTGGGATCTTTATGACTTGTTTGCCTTCACCAACATGGAGAAGGAAATGGCTGCCAAATACACGCAGACTGACGCAAACCTTGCCAAAACAGACGCTACCACACGGCCCAGCCCACCCTATGTCGATATGTCGTTCGGCATGGGTCGTTCGGGCTATCCGGCTATTAATATGACGCAATATGCAGCCATAAAATTCTGCGCGTGGCTTTATGCCAAGACGGGTGTTTTTTATCGCCTGCCAACGGAAGCTGAATGGGAATATGCCTGCCGGGGAAATGATAAGAATGCTACATTGGCCTATTCATTCGGAAGCGATGTGAAGAAATTAGGTGAATACGCAGTTTTTAATGGTAATAGTGGTGGCGGCTATAAAAAAGTTGGAACCAAGAAACCAAACTCGTTTGGGCTCTATGACATGCATGGCAATGTAATGGAATGGACTCAGGATCAATACATTGAAGATTATTACGCATCGGTGGCAAAAGGAACCGTAAAGGAACCTTACGCACCAACGACGACCCTTTATCCAAACTCGGTGCGGGGTGGCTCCTGGGACGATGACCCGACTGTGTTGCGGTCGGCAGCCCGGACACCGTCGGCTCCGGCCTGGAAAGTACTTGACCCGCAAAGCCCAAAATCAGACTGGTGGCTAACGTCCGCTTCGTTCGTAGGCTTCCGGTTCGTTCGTCCGGCCAAAACGCCAAGCGAGGAAGAAATCAAGGCATATTACGATATCAAACCAATCAAAGATTATTAAAGACTAAAAAACGGATGAGTGAAAGGCATCTTCATTCACCCATCCGTTTTCTTACTCATAGGACTTTCGCTCAGAAGCGTACCACGGTTATCACAAGTAACATCAGTGGCACGCTTCTGAGCGAAAGCCCTAACCCATTTTCTCATTGAAAACTTTTCTCCTTCTCGGCGCAAATCTTGGCGACCGTGTCCAGACGCTGAATCGGGCCGGTGATCTGATCGTGAAACGTATTGGGTCGTTACTACAACAGTCGAGTTTGTACGAAACAGCTCCCTGGGGTGTAACGGACCAACCGGCCTATCTGAATCAGGTGCTGGCTGTTGATACTAAACTGGAACCACAGGAACTGCTTGAACAGACACAGGCTATTGAGCAGGAGCTTGGTCGCGTGCGGTTCGAAAAGTGGGGTGCCCGAGTTATTGATATTGACATCTTGTTTTACGGGCAACAGATAGTGCAAACGGAAACCCTAACGGTTCCGCATCCGTATCTGCACGTACGACGGTTCACACTTGTACCACTGGCCGAGATCGCACCGGATTTTGTTCATCCAGTGTTACAAAAAACAATAGATGAGTTGCTGGACGAATGTATGGATGAGGGTGAGGTAATAATTTTTAATTTCTGAAAAATACCTCCTCTCCACTGAAAACATAGTACCTTTGTAGTCAGTTTGTTGTAATTTTCTTAAAAAATCACCACCGATTATGTCTGCCACGCTTGACACCGTGAGTTTGTTAGCCGACCGCATCAACGCGCTGGAGGAGTCGTCCACGCTGGCGATGACCAAAAAAGCCCGTGAACTGGCCGCTCAGGGCCACAAAGTAATTAGCCTGAGCGTTGGGGAGCCAGATTTTAAAACGCCCCAACACATCTGCGAAGCGGCTAAAAAAGCCATTGATGATGGTTTTCATGGCTATTCGCCCGTTGCTGGCTACCCTGATCTTCGCAAAGCCATTGCTGATAAGTTCAAGCGCGACAATAATATTGACTGGAAACCCGAAAATATCGTTGTTTCGACCGGTGCCAAGCACTCGTTGGCGAATGTGATTCAGGTGTTGATCAATCCAGGCGACGAAGTAATTATTTTCTCTCCATACTGGGTTAGCTACTCCGAAATGGTGAAGCTGGCCGAAGGGAAGGCGGTTGTCGTTGACGGTTCGTTCGAAAATAATTTTAAAGTAACCCCCGAACAGTTCGAAGCTGCCATTACCGACCGGACCAAGATCGTGATGTATGCATCGCCCAACAACCCGACCGGTTCGATTTATTCGGAAGCCGAGCTGCGTGCTATTGCCGATGTTGTAGCTCGTCACGATAACATTTATGTGCTGGCCGACGAAATTTACGAATACATCAACTTTACGCCGGAAGGTCATTTTAGTATTGGCTCGATTCCTGCAATTGCTGAGCGGGTTATCACTGTCAATGGTGTTGCCAAGGGCTTTGCCATGACGGGATGGCGTATCGGCTACATTGGGGCCGCTAAATGGATCGCCGATGGCGTTGAAAAACTACAGGGCCAGGTTACGTCGGGTACGAACTCAATAGCTCAGAAAGCTAGTGTCGCTGCTTTGACAGGCACCCTGGAGCCATCGTTTGAAATGACCAAAGCCTACCATCGTCGTCGCGATTTGGTCGTAAAATTATTGAAGGAAGTGCCTGGGTTCCGTACAAATGTACCCGAAGGAGCTTTCTACGCATTTCCGGATATCAGCTATTATTACGGTAAGTCAGATGGCACAACGGCCATCGAAAACTCTGATGATTTTGCCGGGTGGTTATTGACTACTGCTCATGTAGCAACCGTTGCGGGTTCTGGTTTTGGAGCGCCGAATTGTCTTCGAATTTCGACAGCTGCTTCCGACGAGTCACTCGCTGAGGCCGTACAGCGGATTAAAGATGCTGTGGCAACATTGAAATAAACGAAATAGATAACACCAAAATAAAGCAGCTCGGAGAGATTCTCCGAGCTGCTTTATTTTGTAAGAAAATGATCTGGATAACGAAATAAGTTTGGGTTAAAAGTAAAATATAGAGTATAAATGAGGGGTCAATTCTATTTTATTGTTAATTAGCGTATTATCAATTTTATGTTATTTTTTTTGGCATCAAAATTGATAATAAGTAAAATGGGTACACAGGTGACAACGATTTTATGAGTCTGCTCAATCACGTGGATCTAATTTCATCGAACTTTTTTACAAATAACTTGTTTTTGTATTAATACAAGTTTAATTTTGATTATGGATGGAAGGTGGTGAAAACAATCGACATTCTCTTTTTTACTAATAGAAAAAACCGTTAACTTAATCTAATAAATCACTAGCCGAGCCGATGAGAAAATTTCGTTTGTACATGATCTTTCAATGGGTTTTCTTTCTGCCCATCATTTTGCCGTTATGTATTATTTTCGGAGCCCTTCGTGGGGCTGCCCAAATGATTGAACGGGTGATTGAGCAGATTAAGGCAGATATATTGCCACAGAATGAACCCCAACCATCAATGGACTAATATCGAATTTATACTGATAAATCGATTAAGAAGGGCCGCGATCTCTGCTCAATGAGAAGACGCGGCTCTTTTATTTTGGCTAATTTAAATCGAAATTTAGCGTTAATAAGAAAAAAACGACTCAATACACCTTACGTAAAAAGTTGGCTAGTAGATAATTAGCTTTTCGTGGGTAGTGTACAGCCCTTTTAGGTAATAGAGTAAGACGAATTTAAGTTGATTCGAAATAAAGATTATCTGGGTAACGGAACGGGCAGGAGTCTATACAATCCGAAAATTTGTTAAATTTACCGTTCGTTATTCACCGAATTGTACGGCGACGCTTTACTTATGGCAACATTCACAGATTTTGTCCGATCAAATACTACCGAACCGCACCGTATTCGTACGCGGCAAATCCTGAAATCGCATCCCGAAATTAAAAAGCTTATTGGCCAGAAAAATCCAGCGACATTCTGGGTTATTCTGGGTTGTGTTACGCTAATGACGGGTATGGCCTATCTTGTTCGTGATCAATCCTGGTGGGTCGTTGTAGCGGCCGCCTGGTTCATTGGCGCGTTTCCAGCCCATACGCTGTTTGTCTGCATTCATGAAGCAGCCCATAACCTGATCTTCCGGAAACCTTCGGCTAATATGTGGGCAGCCATTTTTGCTAACTTACCGACCGTATTTCCGACCGCACTGTCCTTTAAAAATTTCCACATTAAGCACCACGCGTTTCAGGGCGTTCATGAGTTAGATGCTGATTTACCAGACTGGTATGAAGCCAAACTCATTAATAACTACGCGATTGGTAAGGCGATCTGGCTACTCCTTTTTCCTATTTTTCAGGGTATTCGGACGATTCGTTGCCGCGAGCTGGCCGTTATCGACAAGTGGGTTGCAGCAAATATGATCGTTCAGATTGCCTTCGATGCGTTAATAGTTGTCTTGTTTGGCTGGAAAGCACTAATATTCCTTGGCCTTTGCCTGTTCTTTTCTGTTGGCTTTCACCCACTTGGGGCCCGCTGGATTCAGGAACACTACTTAACGCTTGATAAAGAACAGGAGACCTACAGTTACTATGGTAGACTTAATGGGCCTAATCTAAACGTAGGCTTTCATAACGAACACCATGACTTCCCTTCGATTCCCTGGAACAAACTCCCGGATATTAAGAAGTCAGCTCCCGAATACTACGATACCCTGAAATACCATACGTCTTTCGTTCGGTTATTTTTCCGGTTCCTCTTCGATCAGGAGATTTCACTTTACTCGCGGATTGTCCGTAAGGAACGTGGGCGGGTAACCATTGCCGACCAGTCTAAGCCTGATTTAGAAATTGTACAAACGCAGGATTATCCTGCTAAAGTCACTGCTTAATCCGCTTTACCTACAACATACAACAAAAAAGGGCTGCCGAAATTCGGCAGCCCTTTTTTGTTGTTGAGGAGAAATACTAAAACTTAGCCTTGCCGGATTCCAGAAAAGCGACGAAGTTTTCGACGCTTCGGTCGTAGTTCTTTGGTGCTACCAGTAACTTTCCGTCGCTGTTAACGAGGCAGTAATGTGGCTGTGCATTGTTGTTGTATTTCGTGATCTGTAAGTCAGCATTTTGCCCGCCAATCGTTTTCTTAACCTTCTGATCGTACGTTGAGGTGTACCACTCTGACTCAGGTAGTTCGGTTTTATCGTCCACATAGAGGGCAATCAAGACGAAATCATTTTGAAGCCGCGACATAACGGCGGGATCTGACCAGACGCGGGCTTCCATCTCGCGACAGTTCACACAACCATGTCCTGTGAAGTCAATAAAGACGGGCTTGTTCAGTTTTTTGGCGTATGCCAATCCCTGTTTATAGTCAAAGAAACCCTGCAACCCACGCGGAAAATGAAATAGGTTTGCATATTTGATACGCTCGGAAATTGCGTTTGCCGACTCTTGACTGCCTGCTGATTGCTGGCTGATGTTAAAATCCTGCGATGTTTCGGGAGGTAAGTAGCCCGATAGTGCTTTCAATGGCGCTCCCCACAAACCCGGAATCATGTAAACCACGAAAGAGAACGTGACAATTGCCAGCAAAAGCTTCTGAACGCTGATGTATTTCACCTCACTGTCGTGTGGGAGCCGAAGTTTTCCCAGAAAATAGAACCCAATCAGTGCGAAAATAACGACCCAAAGGGATAGGAACACTTCACGATCGAGTAAATGCCAGTGATAAACCTGATCGGCAACACTCAGGAATTTTAAGGCCAGTGCCAATTCCAGGAAGCCAAGCACAACCTTAACCGAGTTGAGCCATCCACCTGACCGGGGTAAGTTTTTGAGCCATTGTGGGAAAGCCGCAAACAATGTAAACGGTACGGCAAAAGCCGACGAAAAGGCCGCCATGCCCAGAATCGGCTTAATGACTTCACCGCCTGCCGAGGCTACCAGTAAACTACCGACAATCGGACCCGTGCAGGAAAACGACACCAGTACGAGCGTAAAAGCCATAAAGAAAATACCAGCAATGCCGCCCTTTTCCGACCGCTCATCGGCTTTGTTAATCAGCGAATTCGGCAGCACGATCTCAAAGAGCCCCAGAAATGATAGTCCGAATACAAAAAATATGGCAAAGAACAGGATGTTCGGCAGCCAGTGCGTACTAACGAAATTAGCAAAGGCGGGCCCGTTAACCCGTGAAACAACCGTGCCGACCAGTACGTAGATTCCAATAATGAAGGCACCGTATAAGAGCGCTTTCCATTGGCCACCCTGCTGATTGGTAAAGAAGCTAACCGTTGCCGGAATAATCGGGAAAACACAGGGCGTTAAGAGGGCAACCAGGCCAGACAAAAAAGCGGCCAGCATAAATCCCCACAACGATCCGCCCGATGCAGTAGCAGATTCTTCCAGGGCCTGTTCCGGTTCTTTTAAAGCTTCTTTGACTATTGGCTCAATTGAGGCAGATGCTTCTGTTGCGGTCAGAGCGGGTGCTGGTGTCGTGGCCGCAACGGTAGTTTGAGAGGTTGGCGGTGTTGCAACCGATGCCGTCTGGGGAACCGAGGCTACTGCTGTTGATGCAGTGGTTGGCGGGGAAACAACCAGGCCGCTAATGGAAAAGTCTTCATTACCGGGTATGCATTGACCATCTCTATCCGTACAGACTTGATAATCAATATTACCGGTAATAACTGGATTTTCTTTCAGGATTTTTACCTTCTGAACAAACTGAGCCGGGCCGTGCATTAAATACACATCGCCCTCAAACACCTCCTCATATTTAGTTTCTACCTTACTGGTTGGCTTAACTTTCCCAACCAATTCATAAGTAGCGTTGGGGGTAAACGTAAAGGCTGTTGGCAGTGGCCCACCATCCATTTTAGGATTTATGTCCGACGAGAAGACGTGATAACCAGCCTGAATAGTAGCTGTAAACCGTAGTTCAACTATTTCACCAACTTTGACCGAGGACTTCGCCGGTTTATAGGTCCATGTTGCTGGTTTAATGATCTGGGCAAACGTAGCAAGAGGCAGCAACAGCCACACAACGAGTGCGAAAAATGATTTCATACCGCTTTGGGTAAGTGATGGTTTGCAAGAACAACAGAAATACTGCAAAAATATTTCCATTTTTTTGTCCTTGATGTAACAGAAAACCCCGGCAGATGCCAGGGTTTCTTTATAAAGTCGGAAAAGCACTAGTTAGTAGCTGAATAATACAGGATTTAGCTCATCCTGTGGTTGGCTGCCGACCGGAACATTATTGAGCCATTTGGCATGGTCGGCTACCTGGAACTCATTTCGTGGCTGCATAATCGTCTGACCCTGATCCATATAGATCATGGTCATCACCTTACGTGGTCGATCCGAAACGTTTGGCCCTGCGCGATGAAACGTCCAGCCAGCATGGTAACTCACTTCGCCAAGCTCAAACGGCGTGTCATGTACATTAAAATTAAGCTTCTGTAGTTCATCGGCCAGAATTTTTTCGCTTTCATCGCTGATTTCTACATCACGACCAATTTCTACGCACTGGCTTCCTTCGGCAAAAGCGAGCGGTCCCATTTCCATCGGGGTTGCCTGCAATGGAATCCAGACCGTTACAGTGTTGGGCGACGCCAATGGCCAGTAGAACTGGTCGGCATGCCAGGGTGTAATACCCCCCGAAGGCTCTTTGTAAAGGGCCTGATCATGATAAATCCGAACACCCTGAACGCCCATCAGGTCGGTCGCTATTTTTGCCAGTCGTTTGGAGAAAACAAATTCTTTTGCCCGTTCATCCTCAAGCCAAAGGTTCATAATCTGGAGAAAGGCCCGCTCGTAGGTTGTACGCTCTTCCATCGGCTTAATGAGGGTATTAAGCCGAAAAACCAGATCGGTGATGATATCGCCGTAATAGTCCAGAACGGCAGGGCTAAGTACTTGCTTTAGCTTGACATAGCCGTTTTTTCTGTAAAAATCGATGGCTTCCTGACTGACTTCGTACGGCGTATTCAGCTCCTGAAGTGCTATTTTTTTGTCGATTGTAGCTTCCATATACGAACAAGGGTAGGAGAGTAGATGAGTTACCAGCGTGTAATTGCTCTACAAAATTATCCTATAACCAATAAAAGAAATACCACTGTTTTTACTTATTTGTATTTAATTTTGACCGTATTAATCGATAAAGATTACTGGCTGTGTTAAAATAGGGTATTTAATGAAGGCTTTATTTGAAAAACTAACCTTTGGCGAACAGAGCTCATTATTGGTTCGGCGGTTTCGATTGCCCTACTTCGATGCGCCCTGGCATTACCATCCGGAGTATGAGCTGACCTATATTGTTAAAAGTTACGGACGCCGATTTGTTGGTGATCATGTTGAACCGTTCGAAGCTGGCGATCTGGTATTGTTAGGGCCCGACTTACCTCACTTCTGGCGCAATGATGACGATTTTTATCAGGCCGGTTTTGACCGTCAGTCTGAATCGATTGTTATTCAGTTTTCAGGTGAATTTACCCAACAGGGATTGGCTAGTGTACCGGAAGCCAGCGCAATACGCCATCTCCTCGAACGATCCCGGTATGGCCTACGCTTTAGCCCGTCTGGCAGCGATGCAGTGCGAGCGCAGATGGAGTTGCTACCAGAACGTACAGGTTTGCTGCAATTGCTTGGTTTATTGGAAATTCTTGATCAATTAGCCGAAGATCGAGACGCCATTTTGCTGGCTAGTGATGGTTACCAATTAGCCCCCAGCGCAGCTGAAACTGAGCGCATGAAGCGGGTTCTGGAGTTTATGCTGGCAAACTTTCGTGAAGAAATACGGGTCGAGCAGATTGCGTCGATAGCGGGGATGGCATCGGCGGCATTTTGCCGTTATTTTAAGAAGCGGACGAGGAAGTCGTTTGTTGAATACCTCAACGAACTGCGAATTGGTCATGCTCGAAAACTTCTCACCGACGTTGATATGAGCATTGGGCAGGTAGGAATGGAGTGTGGCTTTAATAATAGTTCTCATTTTCACCGGCAGTTTAAATTGTATACCGGTATGACCCCTTTTCGATACCAAACCTTGGCCAAGCAGAAGTAGGCTCAAGCTAAAAGGCCACTGCCCGTTTAGCTTGAGCCTACTTTTAGAGCAGTTTATCGCCAATGACCTTCAACCCAAACAGGTCCACGGCGAGTTTGGCGCCATTGTCCGGGTGTCCAGGCCGAATAACGAGCCGGGGCTACCCGATAATAACCATTGACCCAGGCATAATTCCGTCCCCGACGGACGTAATGGCCTGGTATCCAGACATGGCGGCCAGAAGGAGCTCTGGGGATAACTTCAACCCGAGTTGGCGGAGGGCCCTGCGTAGTTGCCGTAGCGGTACAGGCTGTAAACAAGGCAGGAAACAGCATTCCTATGATAAACAGGGCTTTCAATTGATTTATCATCGTTTTCATAGCGTTACGTTTAAGAGTCATGAACCGCCAGTATCAATGACTGGGGGCTATATTCCATTTTTTCAATAGGATAAATGTTGTGATCGAAGGTTTAGTGAAAAACAGGAAAATAGAGGTAGTTTCAGCTACAGAAACTATATTTAATCGTAGTTTAACTGAGTCTAAAAATCTCCTTCCCATCCTACCGTTTTCCGCCGTACCTTTGTATCTAATTGCTTGTTTGGTTGCCTATTAGTTTAACGTTTTTGCAGCCAGACATTGAAATAACCGGACGAACAAACCGCTCGAAGCATGACTACCGTTACCACCACCCGCGATACCCAGGTATTTGACCTGATTGCCAAAGAACAACACCGACAGGAGTCTGGTATTGAACTAATTGCATCTGAAAATTTCGTATCACCCGCCGTTATGGAAGCGGCCGGGAGCGTACTGACTAACAAATATGCTGAAGGCTTACCCGGAAAGCGGTATTATGGTGGCTGTGAAGTAGTTGACCAAATTGAGCAGATTGCCATCGATCGCGCGAAAGAACTTTTCGGAGCAACCTGGGTCAACGTACAGCCCCACTCCGGTGCCCAGGCCAATACAGCCGTATTTCTGGCTGCCCTGAAGCCCGGTGATACGATTCTTGGCTTTGACCTTTCGCATGGTGGTCACCTGACACATGGTTCGCCCGTTAATATTTCGGGTAAATACTTCCGTCCTACATTCTACGGTGTAGAAAGAGAAACCGGTGTTATCAACTATGACATCGTTGAAGAAACAGCCAAGCGTGAAAAGCCTAAAATGCTGATCTGTGGCGCATCTGCTTACAGTCGCGACTGGGATTATGCTCGTTTGCGGGCCATCGCCGATGAAGTTGGTGCGTTGTTACTGGCCGATGTTTCGCACCCGGCTGGTCTGATTGCGAAAGGATTGCTGAACGATCCGCTGGCTCATTCGCACATTGTCACGACAACAACGCACAAAACGTTGCGTGGTACACGTGGGGGCATGATCATGATGCGGAATGATTTTGAAAATCCGTTTGGTATCAAAACACAAAAGGGAGAACTTCGGTTGATGTCGTCGCTGCTGGATTCCGGCGTATTCCCAGGAACGCAGGGTGGCCCGCTTGAACATATTATTGCTGCTAAAGCGGTTGCCTTTGGCGAAGCCCTCACCGACGATTTCTACGATTATGCTGTTCAGGTAAAAGCCAATGCTCAGGCGATGGCCAATGCATTCCTGAGCCGTGGGTATGAAATTATCTCGGGCGGAACAGATAATCACCTGATGCTGATTGACTTGCGTTCGAAAGGGTTGACGGGTAAACTGGCCGAAAATACATTGATAAAAGCCGATATCACGATCAACAAAAACATGGTTCCGTTCGACGACAAATCGCCGATGGTTACGTCGGGTATCCGCGTTGGTACGGCGGCCATGACGACTCGGGGCCTGAAAGAATCGGACATGGAGCAAATCGTCGTATATATCGACAAGGTTCTAATGAACCACGACGACAATGCCACCCTGGCGACCGTTAAAGAAGAAATTAATGAGTGGATGAAAGCATTTCCACTTTATAAAAGTTAGTTAATAATTAAAGAGCGAAAGAGTAAAAGAGTGAAAGAGCGCATCCAGTATACCGCTAATCTTTACCACTCTTTCGCTCTTTCACCCTTTCACTCTTTATAGCAATGCCACTCGATCAACTGACCGACGAAGAAATCGAATCCGAAGGCAAAGAAATGTCTTTTCTGGATCACCTGGAAGAGCTACGCTGGCACATTATACGAGCCGTTGGGTCCATCTTTGTCTTTGCGATTATCGCCTTTGTCTTTATCCAGGACATTTTTGAGAAAGTAGTTCTGGCACCATCTCGGGCAGATTTTTGGACATACCGGATGATGTGTAAGCTGTCTGATATGACAGGTTATGCCGATTTGTGCGTCAGAAAGCTGGATTTTACATTGCAGGCTCTTGGTATGGCCGATCCGTTCACAATGGCTTTAACTTCGTCCCTTATCATAGGACTTTGTTTTGCTTTCCCGTATGCATTCTGGGAGTTGTGGCGGTTTATTAAACCTGGCTTGAAATCGGTTGAGAAGCGGGCTGCCCGTGGAGCTGTTTTTTATGTCTCGATGCTGTTTCTGATGGGCTTATTCTTCGGCTACTACATCGTTTCACCGTTGGCCATTAATTTCCTGGCCAATTACCAGATCAGCCCTCAGATTAAGAACCAATTCGATGTCACGTCTTATGTTGGCGTTCTTGTAACGCTTTCATTAGGGTGCGCATTGATGTTCCAGATGCCAATTGTCGCCTATGTTCTGTCAAAAGTAGGTGTTCTGACGCCAAAGTTCATGCGATCGTACCGGCGCCATGCCTGGATTGTTATTCTGGTTGTGGCTGGTATTATCACGCCATCGCCTGACATATATAGCCAGGTTTTGGTAGCCTTGCCGCTGGCTGGCTTATATGAGGTTAGTATTCTCGTGTCGGGCTCTGTTGAACGTGCCCGCTTGAAAGAGCAACGGGAGCTGGAAAAATAGTGCTGACTTAAAAACCATGTAAGAAGCCCTTTCAGATGAGAGGGCTTCTTGATTTATAAGGCTTGTTGTATCTTTACAAAAAGAGAATGATCGTATGCAGGCTATCGAGAAAGTACGATTAAGTGATGAGCAAATGGCTATACTGGCAGCTGGTAAGTCAGTTGCTATACCGGCATCGTGGGAGGAGTTTGAGGATTTTCTGACCGAAACTGACTATCGGGCCGAGTATCATAATGGGCAAATTTTTGTAATGGGATTAGTAACAATTATTCATGAGATTTTAGTTGTTCGATTAGGGTACTTGCTCTCTGGATATTATTTGGGTAAGCCGTTTTATGCAGCTGGTAGCAATGCTGGAATCCGAAAAGATGACCGAAAGGGAAACTATAACGGTGATTTAGTCGTCATTAAAGGAAACCCAATCTATCAGGAGCAATCCCGGTCAATTATTACTAATCCATACTTAATTATAGAGGTTCTCTCCGAATCGACAAGTGATTATGATTTAGGCGATAAGCGTCGTAAGTATGAAAAAATGGATACTGTGCAGGAAATAGTGTTCATTGATCCTTTTGACCACGAAGTGATCGTCTGTCGGCGCACTGAGCGAGTTAATGTCTGGATAGAAACAGTGTATGCTTTAGCCGACGAACCGATTAATATTGACGGGTTCCAGGTTCAACTGAAAGAAATTTTTGCCAATCTGCCCGAAGCGTAAAACCAATGGAGTACGATTTTAGAAAATACCATTACCGATCCATCAATGCGGCTGACGATGCCGAACGAGCGGCCATTAATCAGGAGTTGAAAGATCTCTATACATCCTTGTCAGAAGACGAGAAAGCGGAGTTTAACCGACAATTACAAACGTTTCTGGCCAAAGAAATGGGCCGATTGAAATCGGATTACGAATCAGTGAAGGGTAGTTTGGGCGATAATTAAATCATTCCTCTTGCTTTCAGTTCCAGATACTTGTTTACGGTGTTGGCCGTCAGATTTTGGGGCGCTGTCAGAATGGTTTGAATACCGTATTGGGTTAATTCTTTCACGATCTGATTTTTCTCGTAAGCAAACTTCTCCCCAATAGTTTTGAGATAAATCTGTTCAGTGTCAGTTGCGGGTTGGTCGAGCAGACTACGAAGCTCCGTGTTTTCAAAGAAAATGATCAGCAACAGATGATCCTTGGCTAGCCGACGCAGGTAGGGCAATTGTCGATGCATAGCGCTAACCGTTTCGAAGTTGGTAAATAACAAAAGCAGGCTCCGCTGGCGAATATGACTTCGAACGCTGGTATACAGACTCTCATAATCGGTTTCCAGAAAGCGTGTCTTCTGGCGGTAGAGTAATTCCAGAATCTTCAGCATATGGCCCGTACGACGGTCGGCGGGCAGCAATTGGCCCACATGATCGGAGAAGGTCAGAATACCGGCCCGATCCTGCTTGAGCAGAGCAATATTGCTTAACACCAGACTGGCATTGATGGCGTAATCGAGCAGGGTTAAACCGTCAAAGGGCGATTGCATGACACGACCCTTATCGATCAGGCAGTAAACGGGTTGGGAGCGCTCGTCCTGATAAGCATTAATCATTAGTGATGCGCCCTGAGAGTCGGTGCGTCGGGCGGTTGCCTTCCAGTTGACCGTACGAACATCGTCGCCAGTCGAATAGGGGCGCACCTGCTCAAATTCCATACTATGGCCAATCCGTCGAATTCGCTTGATCCCTACTTCATTCAGGCGATTGGTTGCCGCCAGCAACTCGTATTGGCGCATCTGCAAAAAGGATGGGTATACGGCAACCATCTTCCCCTGTCCGAACTGATAGCGACGCTTCAACAAGCCCAGCGGGGTCAGCACAAAAACGTTAACAGACCCAAAGCTGTATTCTCCACGGCGTGTTGGCCTGAGCTCATACCGGATTGCCTGTGTTTCGCGCGGATTTAGCCGGGCTTTAAATAACACGTCGCGCCGTTGAAACTGATACGGAATTTCGTCGATTATCTCGACATCGACCTGAAATGAATACTGATTTTCCAGATAGATGGTCAGTGGATTTTCGTCGCCATTCGATAGTCGGTCGGGTATTTCGCGACGGGCGAAAAACGCTGATCCGTTAGTCCGGTTCTTTCTCCGAAACAGGAGCCAGTAATCCAGCCCGATCAGAACAAGAAATATGACGAAAGCGATCTGTATGAGTGGAAACAGGATTGGGAAGGCATAAGCGGCTACAAATAATAACACGAAGGCTATCAGAGCAAACCACAGATGCGTAGCGACGAAAAGAGGGCGGATTAATTTCAAGGCGTTAAGGTTTCAGGTTGGAAAGAGCTTCGTCAATTTCCGGTTCGTAAAGCGGGTTAAAATCGTCTTCCTGATAATCGCCTTTTCGCTCGGCGCGAAGGGCTTTGAAGAAAAAAGAGGCATCCTGAAAAGCAGTTCGTGCTTCGGCTTTTCTATTCAATTGAAGCAAAGCTCGTCCTCGATGGTATTGCGCGAGTGCGCTTCGATTGAAATTTTTTAGAGCACTGTCCAGATCTCTCAATGCCTTTTCGGGTTGTTGAAGGGCAATGTAACTCACTGCCCGGCTCACAAAGTGCCGATAGTTGACCCATTCCGCGCCATGCCTGATCGAAAGCGAATCGATACCAATACAAAACAGTTGAACGGCTTTGCTATAATCGCCAAGATTACGGTGGGCCAGCCCGAGTAAATAGCTAACCGGATTGTTATGGATTATATCGTCGAAGGTGGGCGTTAAGGCATCGTATGCGCCGAGATGCTGTAATGCACGGCCATAGTCGTGCAATTGATTCAGGTACGTTTCACCAACAGAGCCATGTGCTTTCGGGTATAAAGCAGCCGCTTTCTCCAACCAGTCAGTAGCCTGTTCGTAGTCGTGCTGCCAAAGGTAATACATAGCCCGGCGATGATAATTCTGAGGGGTTGACGAAAGGGTATCCAGTCCGAACGTATCTCGCTTGGTAGGCGGAAAAAGAGATAGCTGAACCGTTCGGTTCGTGGCCAGCATCGACTGGCAGGACGTTAAAAAGCGCTCCCCATTTTGTGCATAGGAAACAATTGGGACTAAAAGTATGAAGATACGAAACGATTTCATGGCAGAATGTCAGTTAGTTGGCCCTCCTGCAACCGAACCGTAAATGAAACGGCGATATCATTCGGCCGATTGCCGGATTGGTCGTCAGCGCGCAAAAACTGATCACTAGCCACGTAATTTCTACTGATAGCCAGTAGTTGATCGGTAATCTGAGCATCGAACGTTTTGGGACAGTAGTCATTGTCTGAGCCGCTTAGGGTAAACATCCCTTGCTCACCTCTGCAATTAACAACAAACTGAACATGAATCAACCCCGATTGGCCGGTATGGTTAATAACTGGTCTGTAGTGTTTTTTCAATAACTGGCTAAGGTTGTAGCGTGATGGAGTTCGACCGATGCCAATTTCTGAAAATGAACGAATAAAGCAATTCGTGCAGGACTGAAAACCAGTTGGCCGACAGGAATCACCGGGCGCCAGATTCCTGATCAACCGGAATGTTTTTTGGACTACAGCCTCTTTGTTCCAGCCGATAGCCTGCAGTTGTTTTGGGGATAGACTGCTTAGCTGCCATATGAATTTGTAGTTACCATCAGGCGTGTATTGATTGCCTTGTACGATTAAAAACAAGGACGTTCCGAACCTGGCTAATCGCCAAAAATGAATAGTACGCTGTTTGGATGTCGGGTTTTCTAAAGCGATTTTCCCATTGGCATAGCAATAGAGTAGCAAACTATCGGATTGCCAGACGTGGCCGCTTAATTGATAGGCGGTGTTAGCCGAATCGAGTGGAATGTCTTTAAACCGGCGAAAAACCATTGGATAGTTTCGGCCAATTCGCAGTAAATTATTTTTCAGCGTGACCAGCCGTGGTGCAAAATGAATCGTATCCAATCGTACCTGATCGCCATGAATAGCCCAGGTCGATGTGACGGCTTTTGCCGAACCGTCAGTCATACCGAGTAAATACGTGCTGTCAGGATCTAGCCGGATATAGGTTGGGAGTGGACATAACGCATCGGTATCCCATTCGGTATGTACGCCAACCCACGTTCCGGTTAGCTGTTCACGAGTGAGTGTCTGGGCCGATAGAAATGAAAAATGAAGAATAAATAAGGCACAATGAAGGCTCGACAGCCTCCCTTTTCTTCTGCGAACGTATGAAATTGAATACCTATTCATCGTATAGTATCCAGTATTCATTGCCTATCGGGGTACATCAATCTTTTGCACCAATTGTGCAATAACCTCATCGGCGGTACCGCCTTCCATCTCCCGTTCAGGGGTGAGTAAAATACGATGCCGAAGAACCGATGGCGAAAGCTCCTGTACATCTTCAGGTGTAATGAAGTCACGACCCCGGAGTGTAGCCAGGGCTTTTGCGCTGTTAAGTAAGGCTACTGATGCGCGGGGTGATGCGCCAAGATAGAGCGATTTATTGGCACGGGTAGCCTGAACAATCTGGGCGATGTAGTCAAATAGTTTGTCTTCAACATGAACCTGATGGACCTGACTTCGTAAGATCGCCAACTGATCGGCAGTGAGAACCGCACTGATGGCATCCAGTGCATCGCTGAGGTTCCGGCGGAGATGATGACCGCGTAGAATAGCCACTTCTGCGGCTGCATCCGGGTAGCCAACCACAATCTTAAACAGAAATCGGTCTAGCTGAGCTTCGGGCAGTCGGTATGTGCCTTCCTGTTCAATAGGGTTTTGAGTGGCCAGCACCATAAAGGGTTCTTCGAGGTAGTAGGTAGTTCCGTCATTGGTAACCTGACGTTCCTCCATTACCTCAAAAAGCGCGGCCTGGGTTTTGGCAGGTGCCCGGTTGATTTCGTCGATCAGGACGAGGTTTGAAAAAATGGGGCCTTGCCTGAATACGAAATCGCCCGTTTTAGGCATGAAGACGGAGGTGCCCAGTACATCGGATGGCATCAGATCCGGCGTAAACTGAATCCGGCTGAAACCTACCGACATCGTTTTGGCCAGTAATTTAGCAGTCAGTGTTTTGGCCACGCCGGGCACGCCCTCGATCAGAACATGGCCGTCGGCCAGAAGGGCAGTCAGTAACAAATCAATCGTCTGTTGCTGACCCACAATAACTTTACCGACCTCAGCCCGAATGGCATCGATGGCGGTGGTGAGCGGAGTAAGGTCGATGCGCGTTTGTATATTTTCCATAGAATAGTTCTGAATCCCACAGGTGCCTATTGGATTCAGATTAGGTGTTTAAATCGTTCAATGGCTGCATTCAGCGTCAATAAATCGTATTCCGATAATGAAATGCTTTTCTGCGCACTACGCAGGAGCCTGACCAGTTCATCGGTTTCGCTTAGTGGGGTGCCGCTTTTCTGGGCCAGCGTTTCCGTAAATTCTTTGTCCAGAACGGTTGTATTCAAGCCGTATCGTTCACGAAGTTCAGTTAAAAAATACTGAATTTTCTTGCGAGCCAGATTATCGTGATCCCCCTGTTGAAAATACAGCCGTCCAACTGTTTTTACAAAATCAAGCGAGGTATTCTGAGGAGGCTCTAGAACCGGGATGATGCGTTGCGTACGCTTTCCGGCAAAAATAGCGTAGAAAATCAACCCAAATACGACCAGATAATACGCCCAGTTCAACGCTGGCTGACTTCGAATATAGCGGAAGATAGATTGCTGCTCTTCATCAAAACGGCCCTGTTTCTGATACTCGTCCCAATACGTTGGTCGGGCAGGCAGAAAGGAGAGGGCTTTGAACGCATAGTCAGACGTTTTGGGCGACAACAGATAATAATTCGTAAAGGCAAGGGGCAAATTATGAATGAAAAATTGCCCCTTGCCGTACTGAATCCGAATAAAAACAGGCTCTTTTCGGGCGTTACGCCCCAACACCGTTATGTTTTTAGCTTTCTGGATAAGCAGGAAATTTCGACCGTCGTCGTGGAAGAAATTATAACCACCGGATTTGACTAATTGTGGATTGGCAAAGTTCTGGCGTAGCGTCGAATCGGCTTCGCTGGGTTCTTTCACATCCGCTTTAAAGCCCAAAACTGCGCCCAGTGAATCGGGCATACCGTACGCTGAAATAAAAACAGTATTACCATTCCGGACATAAGGGAAAAGCTGTTTCAGGTCGTTACCGTCAACATTGAAATCCCGGCAGATGACAATATAATTACTTCGCCCCGCTGGTTTGGTTTCGGTCAGAAAATTGTAAACCGGTAAACGCACCGTTTTAACACTCGATTGCTGCATGACACCCGGCAGGAGCTCATATAATACCTTTGTCCCGAACGGAATCTTGTCGTCGTTTTCGTAGGTAGACGTCCAGTCGAGTGGCTTAGGCCGGTAATACTCAAAGAGCACATAAGCCGTTACCGTAGCGAGCAGGATAAGGAGATATTTGTTAGGTCTTCGCAAAGTTGGTTTCTACGGGTCCGCCCGTGCGGTTTACAGTATTCGGTTGGGAAACGGCCTGGTTAAAGGCCTGAAACTGTTGCCTTACCTCTTCAAAGCGACTTGCATCGATCGGAAAGTTGCCATACCAGATAAAATCAAATTGCTGGGTCAGTCGGTCGAAATCAGGCTGAAATTGGGTAGTTGCCAGTTCATAAACATACTGCCGATTGGTCTTGTCTGGTTTATAAGCAATTAAGCCGGAATCGGTCAGGTGTTTGAGCGTTTGTAAATAAAGAAGACGCACTGCCAGCCGGAGATTACGCTGACTGATGGCTTCCTCAATGGCCGCGTTGAAATCGATCTCATGAATGTTTTCTGCCAGATTCTCATAGTCCAGGCCGGTTGATTGTGCCTTTTTGGGGAATAAAAACCCAAGTACTTCGGCTTTCATTAGCAGATAAATAACAAAGCCCGCTATGGCTACCAGAAGGATGTATTGCCAGATGTTCTGATAAGCTTCACTAGTCAAAAAATCCATGAGCTTTTTGTATAGCCAGTTAATAAAACGGGCTACGGGATTTTCGGGTGGAGGAGCTTCGTGATCATACTGGTAGTCACGGTCGGTTTGAAACTCACGGAGTTTTTCGGGTAGTGGGTACCGAACATGAACCGCCGAGCGATCATCAGGGGCCACTACCGACTGGCTTTTCGGTTTATCTGACTGAGCGGAGACCGAAACCGAAGTGCAGGTAAGCGCCATAACCAGCGCCATTGCCCAAAGTCTTGTCAGGTCTCCTTTTCTCCAAAACCAACAGGCTACCTTAAAAACTACCTTCATCCGTTGAGCGGGGTTGACTGGGGTTGGTACCAATAGAGTCGATGTCCGAAATCAGCCCACGACCCTCCTGTCTTTCAACCAGATTGGTATATTGAAAACCAATAGCGATGTAGAGCATGGAATTCAGCAGTGTCCGGCCAACGAGGGCAATCACATTGGCTAGTGTGAGCCATACAACCGAAACATCAGGTAATAATTTGCCACCAATAAGAAAACCCACGATGGCGCTTGGAATGGCGAAAATGAGCCCTACAATACCGACAATGATGCCCATCACAATGATGAGCCCAAACGTAGACCACCACTTATCCCGGATGAGTTTGAAACAACGCTCCCAGGTTTTTCCGAAATCGGTGCCTTCAAATGAAGTGACAGCTAAAGAAAGCGATAAGACAACGGCTACATAAATGCCCGGAATGAAAAAGAACATGAAGCCAACGAAGGTGACAATAGAACTCAGGATCGAAATAATAATCGCACGGCCAATGGCGGGCTGCACTTCATTCCAAACCTCTTGTACACCAATTGGGGCCCCATTCGTTCGGGCATAAATCTTCATGTGGGCGTAGGTCGTGAGAATAACAACGACATTGGCCAGGATGCTCAAAAGGATAACCAGCCAGAATGTAGGCGATACAAACTGGCTCATCATCTGAAACATGGCCATTGGGTCCGGGTTTTTATTGCTGCCTGCTTCTGTCGCTATTTTCAGGAAATTTGACTGGAGAATGCCGGTTGCAATTCCCGCCACCAGCGCCACCGGCCCAACGATATAAAGTAAGGCCATTCCCAGACTACGAAAGTTCTCGCCAATGTACTGAAACGTTGCATTGATCTTGTTGCCAAAATCGCGCTGCAGAAAAAGTTGAATCATGGCTGACTGTTGCGGTTAAGTGAAATAGGGTACAGGATAAAATACCAGATAATAAAAGCGGCTGAAACCAGAATAATGCTGCCGCTAATGACGGGTGATAAGGTCAGCCGGGTAATGAAGCTTTCCAGAAAGCCAGCCATAATGAAGATCGGCACTAGCCCAATAGCGATTTTTAGCCCCTGCTTGATTCCCCGTTTAAACGACTCCAGCCGCGAGTAAGTCCCCGGAAACAGCAGACTGTTTCCTACGGTCAGGCCCGCACAGCCCGCAATGACGATCGCCGAGATTTCGAGCGTACCATGAATCCAGATTTTCAGGATTGAGTCGAGCAGCAACCCGCGTTCATAGAAGAAATACTGGAAAGCGCCAAGCATCACACCATTATAGAACAGCATGGCCATCGTTCCGAACGATGCGAACAAGCCGAATATAAATGTACGGAAAGCTACGTAAATGTTATTGAGGGTAATCTGAATAAACATCGATGCCTGCCCGTGACTGTTATACACGCCTAGTGGATCACCTTTCTTGATGTTTTCGAGCGTCATATTGACGTACTGATCACCCAGAATCAACCGAACGAAGGTGTTGTCGTGGGCGGCCGATACCCAGCCAAGGATGCCAGCCACCAGGAAAATAGCCGCCGATACGGCCAGCAAACGATGCGACTGCCGGAATAGCAGCGGTAGCTCATACTTCCAGAAGGTGATAAAGCGGCCGCGATCATCGCGCCGGTTTTGCATCAGCCCCCGGTGCATTTGAGCAGTTAATCCGTTGAGGTAACGGGTTACGTTAGAGTCGGGGTAAAACGTTCGGGCATACGACAGATCATCGGTCAGTTCAACGAAGCGGTCGGTTAGTTCGTCGGGATCTGGCCGGGCAGCCTTTGCCGTTGAGTTCTGTTCGATGTCGCGCCACTTGTCGGAGTTGCGTTTAACGAAAAGGGCTTCACGCATAGGTTGTTGATCGATTGTTAGTTCCAGTATTTCATCGGCTAATGTAGCAGATCGTGAAAATTGGTTATTTGTTTACTAAGAACAAAAGAAAGCTTGTTAATTTTGACGATTCACCCGTGTCAACGGTAATTTGCCGATGATTACTGGTTATTGACGACAAATCATTGATAATGGCTGTTGCTATCCGCACTTCCCAAAATGTTTTACTGGAATACGAACCGGCCAGTCTTGGTGAACGGATTCTGGCCGCACTGATCGACTATCTGGTTATATTTGGCTGGGTTGTGCTAATGGTTACGATACCGAATCGCTTAGGGATTCGGACGGGAAATTTTTACGTTGTTTTTGCGATGCTGCCCGTCGTAGCCTATGACCTGATTTCGGAATGGTTTCTGAATGGACGAAGTATCGGTAAACTGGCACTGGGTATCCGGGTTGTTATGCTCGATGGGTCACCGCCCGGTTTAGGCGCTTACCTGATTCGGTGGTTGCTCCGGATCGTGGAGTCGGCGCTATTTGTGGGCGGAATTGTGCCGGTTATTACCATAGCTGTTAATGGAAAAGGGCAACGCCTGGGCGATATTGCAGCCGGAACGACCGTTGTTAAACTTAAACCAGCGGTCTCATTAGACGATATCCTGATTCACCCATTGACAGAAAATTATATCGTTCAGTTTCCCGATGTTCGTTTACTGAGCGACCGTGATATTGGTATTGTTCGTGAAGCACTGCGCCGGAGAGATACCGATGTATTGATTCGTACTGCCGACAAGATCAAGGAAGTTACCGGGATTCAAAGTTCATTGTCAAGTCAGGCCTTTCTGGAAACGGTTGTCAGCGATTATCAGTTTATAACAACACAGTAATGTCTGGCCCAGATTGCTACGTCAGGCCGTTCTAGTGGGCCCATTCTCTTCAATAACGGGCCAAACTCAAGTTTGGCCCAGACAATTATGCTCGAATCAATCAAATCGCTCGCCCGGCAGTATGCGGCTGACATTGTACAGACGCGTCGCCATCTGCACGCACATCCCGAACTTTCGTTTCACGAACGCAATACGGCGCGTTTTGTGGCCGACCAGCTAAAAGCTATTGGTATAACTCCGCAGGAAGGTGTCGCCGATACGGGTTTAGTGGCCATTATCGAGGGAAAAACAGGCAATGGTTCTTCGTCTACATCGAAAGTGGTTGGACTGCGCGCCGATATGGACGCGCTCCCTATTCATGAAGCGAACAATGTGCCCTACAAATCGACCGTCGATGGGGTCATGCACGCTTGTGGGCACGATGCACATACGGCAAGCCTGCTCGGTGTAGCCCGTATTCTGCATGTGCTACGGGACCAGTTCGACGGAACCGTGAAGCTGGTCTTTCAGCCCGGTGAGGAAAAAGCACCCGGTGGAGCATCGTTGATGATTAAAGAAGGCGTTCTGGAAAATCCGGCTCCGGTGAGTATGCTCGGCCAACACGTTGCACCGAATATTCCGGTGGGTAAAATTGGCTTCCGCGAAGGAATGTATATGGCCAGTACCGACGAACTTTACCTGACCGTTCGGGGGAAAGGTGGCCACGCTGCCATGCCCGATAACCTCGTTGATCCAGTGCTGATTGCGTCGCACATCATTGTAGCTCTGCAACAGGTCATCAGCCGTAACCGTCCACCCGCCAGTCCGTCCGTATTATCGTTTGGCCGGTTTATTGCCGATGGCGTTACCAATGTCATTCCTAACGAAGTCAATATTGAAGGTACGTTCCGGTGTATGAACGAGGAGTGGCGGGCCGAAGGCAAACGCCGGATGGTTAAACTGGCCGAAGGTATTGCCGAAGCGATGGGCGGTTCCTGTGAGTTCAGAATTGTTCACGGCTATCCGTATTTGAAAAACCACCCTGAGCTGACCCGGCGTGTACGGGCGCAGGCCGTCGAATACATGGGCGCCGAAAATGTCGTTGATCTGGATCTATGGATGGCTGGTGAGGACTTTGCGTTCTATTCGCAGGTCGTCGACTCGTGTTTCTATCGGCTTGGTACCCGCAACGAAGCAAGGGGTATCGTTTCCGGTGTGCATACGCCAACGTTCGACATTGACGAAGCCGCCCTGGAAACGGGGGCTGGTCTGATGAGCTGGCTGGCCGTGCAGGAATTGCAGCTAATGTAATCAAAACGATGAAAACTTATCCGCATTTCATGGCGCCGTCTATACCGAAAATCGGGCTGTTGAAAGCTTACTCTTGAAGCATGTAATCGGTTAATTGACAAGCGTTAATTGATTTGTACAGTAGGTATAAAGACTAAACGAAAACTCCCCGGACCTCACATGAAGTTTGGGGAGTTTTCGTTTAGCTGAAAATCATTTTTATAATTGATATGATCTTCTAAAAGTGTATCTATAAATTGCACAATCCATTCCTTGATTGTTATACATTTGTAATTCCTTACATCGTTCTATTTGAAAGTTTAACTCGCTCTAAGCACATGAACAGAAGAGACGCCCTCATGCGGGTAGCTGCGTTGGCTGGTGCAACCATGACGTTGCCCGCATTGGCCGAAACGCTCGAAGCTTCGGCTGCCCGACGCGCCCTGACGGGCAAGCCGCTCTTTTTTACGGCCGATCAGGATGCGACCGTTGCTGAACTGGCTGATACCATTATTCCGACGACATCAACCCCCGGTGCTAAAGCCGCCAAGGTGAACGAAGTCATTGATATTCTACTGAAAGACTGCTACAAACCAGAGGATCAGCAGCGTTTTCTGGAGGGCCTTACCCAGACAAACAAATTGAGCCAGGATGCCTATGGTAAAGCATTTGTACAGCTCGATCCTGCACAACGTATTGAGGTTGTGAAAAAGCTCGAAGCAGAAGCCAAGCAACAACTCGCACAAATGGCTAGTGCAAAGGCAGCCGCGAAAGTAGAAAATTCGCAGGCCGACCTGCAAATGCCCGACTCGAAGAAACGCTACACGCCTTTCTTTACAATTCTCAAAGATCTGACCCTAACGGGCTATTTTACGTCTGAAATTGGGGCCACACAAGCCCTTGAATACGTAGCCGTTCCGGGCCGTTACGATGGTTGTGTTCCGCTCAAAGCTGGCCAGAAGGCCTGGGCTATTTAATGTATAATGAATAATACACAATGAATAATTGAATGGAGGTCTCTCCATTATCCCCTACAGGCGACCCCGATTATTCATTATCCATTTAAAAATCATGAATCTTAACATAGACGCAAAAAAAGATATGACTTACGACGCTATTGTCGTAGGGTCAGGTATTTCGGGAGGCTGGGCTGCTAAAGAGCTGACCCAGAAAGGCCTGAAAGTATTGATGCTGGAGCGCGGGCGCGATGTGAAACACATTGAAGGCTATCCTACCGCAACCAATAACCCGTGGGATTTTCCGCACCGGGGTCGTATTACAACCATGGCTGCTGAAGAATACTGGGCAAACATGCGTACGGGCTATACCGCCAATGAAGAATGGCGTCACTTTTTTGAGAACGATAAAGAGAATCCATACCTCGAAAAACGGAAGGTAGACTGGATTCGGGGATACCACGTAGGCGGCCGCTCCCTGATGTGGGGACGCCAGAGCTATCGGTTGAACAAAGAAGACTTTATGGCGAATGCCAAAGAGGGTATCGGTGTCGACTGGCCTATCCGCTATGAAGACCTTGCCCCCTGGTATAATTACGTAGAAACCTTCGCTGGTATTTCGGGTAGTAAAGACGGTCTTGATGTTCTGCCGGATGGTAATTACCTGCCACCCATGCAGATGAATTGTCTGGAGAAGGAAGCGAAAAAGAAAATTGAGAAAGCCTTCCCAGCCCGCACGGTTACAATGGGTCGCACGGCTCACCTGACTGCACCCAAACAACTGCATTACGATCTGGGCCGGGCGGCCTGCCAATTCCGTAACCAATGTATGCGCGGCTGTCCATATGGCGCTTATTTTAGCACGCAGTCGGCGACGTTGCCAGCCGCTGTCAAAACGGGCCGGTTAACGCTTCGTCCTGATTCGATTGTGGCTGAAGTCCTGTATGACGAGAAAAAAGGAAAGGCCACCGGTGTTCGCGTGATCGATCAGAATACGAAAGAAGTTCGTGAGTATTATGCCCGGATTATCTTCCTGAATGCGTCGGCATTTGCCAGTACGTCGATTCTGATGAACTCAAAGTCGCACCGGTTCCCGAATGGAATGGGTAATGAGTCTGACCAGCTTGGCCGGAACATTATGGACCACCACCTGGCGGTTGGAGCGGCTGGCACGTTTGATGGCATGGAGGATCAGTATTATTATGGTCGGCGGGCCAATGGAGTTTATGTACCACGTTACCGCAACTGGGCTGGCGACAAACGCGATTATGTTCGTGGCTTTGGCTATCAGGGTGGTGCCGGTCGGGGTGGCTGGGGCCGTGGAAATGGCATGGAAGGTTTTGGTGGTGATTTCAAAGACAGCCTGACCAAACCCGGTCCATGGACGATGAGCCTGGGCGGCTTCGGTGAAATGATTGCCGATCCGAACAACCGCATGACGCTATCGCCCGATCAGAAAGACAAATGGGGACTGCCCCTGATTGTGTTTGACGCGGCTTACGGCGAAAACGAGAAAAAAATGCGCATCGACATGATGAACGATGCGGCCGAAATGCTCGAAGCGGCTGGTATTAAAAACGTGACCCCATACAACGATGAGTCGAAGCATCCGGGTATTGGCATTCACGAAATGGGTACTGCCCGCATGGGTCGTGATCCAAAAACGTCGATCCTGAACGCGCACAATCAGATCCATACGGTTAAAAACGTGTTTAACACCGACGGAGCCTGTATGACATCAGCATCGTGTGTGAATCCTTCGCTAACATACATGGCCCTAACGGCTCGCGCTGCCGATTTCGCTGTAAAAGAAATGAAAAAGGGGAATCTCTAATAAAGTACGTTTTCATAAAAAGGGGGGTGGGCAACGGGTTGCTCACCCCCCTTTTTTTAGTTGATGATTTTGATCATTTAAGCTTTTAGCATAGGTAGTCGGGTTTGGTTGTAACAACGCCACGAATTGTTTTCACATAATGATTCGGTTGACTATAAATGGGAAGCTATTGATCGAAAACTCATGACAGATTTGGAGCTTCTTCGGGCGTGTCAGCGGAATGACCCTCGTGCACAAACCGTATTATATCAACGATTCAAGGGGCGCCTGATGGGGTTGCATCGTCGGTATGCCCGCAATCGGCCTGAAGCCGAAGATATGTTTCAGGAGGGATTTATCCGGATTTTTCAGCAACTCCATACCATTGAACAACCCGAACGAATGCTTCACTGGATGAAACGGGTAATGGTTAATACCGCTATCAATGCTTATCATAAGAACCAGCAGCAACGATATGAAACAGATCGTCTGGACGATATAGGCGAAGCCGCACTCGAATGTAGTACACATGATTATCGCGACACGTTTGCCCGCTTATCGGCCGATGAAGTAGCCAAACTGGTGCATGAACTACCCGATGGTTATCGGATGGTCTTTAAGTTGCATGTCATGGATGGTTATAACCATCCCGAAATCGCTCAATTGCTGGATATTTCCGAAGGTACTTCCAAATCACAACTGGTCCGTGCTAAAAATTCATTGAAAGTGAAACTTAAAAAAATCGGTATTGTCCGTTATGAATGCTGCTGAACTTTCCCGGATTAGCTCGGCGCAAAGCAGCCTTTACAATTGATATTCCTGGGATAGAATTAAGTAGTTGACGTGAAAAGTTGTTGATAAGAGCGTAGTGATTCAGGATTTTACGTATCTATGTTAATTTAGTGCGATTATTAGACTTTATGGAAGGTAAATTATTGATAATTAGTAGTTTATATTATTTTCTGCAAACTGTAAAAGCACGGATTTCCTAACTTTTACAGGAAAAAAAACTAAAAAAAGTTAAACAACACCTTATTAGTTGAGTTATACTATAGAATATCAGGTGAAAAGAGATAATCAATATAACTCAACTATGAAAAAGATACTAATGATGGGTTTCATGCTGGCAGCCGGCCTGGCCCTTAATGCACAAGCACAGACGACGAACACGGGTTCAACCGGAACGACGGGTACGACAAACACTGGTACTTATTCGAACGGTCAGAATACGGGCACAAATACTGGGACCTACCAATCGCAGCCGCAAACCGGTACGGCTCAGCCACCTACGAATACGGGTACCATAAATAACGGAACAACGTATGGTACTGGTACGACTGGTACCCAGCCACCAACAAATACCGGCACCACAAATACAGGAACAACATACGGTACGGGTACGACTGGTACCACCGGAGCTACAGGCACAGGTAGTACAACGTCTGGATCCTATTCAACCGGAACCGGTACGATGAACAGCGGTTCTACTACCGGTAGCCAGCCAACAATGGGTACGACCGACCGTGTAAATGGCGGTACGACTGGTAATCCGCCAACCCGTACAAACAGCCGTCCGTCGTCGACAACAACGACTCGACCCTCTTCTATGACGTATTAATTGAGCGCAATACGTAAAGAAATAAGCCGTGTGGATAACTTTGCGAAGTTGTTCTCCCGGCTTATTTCATGTCTACTCAAACCGATTTAATAGCGTTAAAAAATTTTTCAGTCAGTAGATCTGGCAAGGTTATCCTGTCAGAGCTAACCGTAACGATTCGCTCGGGCGAATGCTGGGCTATTACTGGACCCACTGGCAGCGGTAAAACCACACTTCTGCAAGCACTGGCTGGCCAACTACCAGTCGTACCGGGTACGCTAATCCGTAGACAGTTTGCTGCATTTGTCTCGTTCAAAGAAGAGTCGCAGCAGTTCTCCTATAGCGGACATTTTTATCAGCAGCGTTATCACGCAACCATGAGTGACTCTCATGGCGGAAAACCCGCGTTGACATTACGCGACTATCTGCGCTTTTCTGGGTCAGTAGAAGATACGGCTTTAGTACAACGGCTCGGGCTTGAACCTCTCCTTGATTCGGCATTCATAAAACTGTCAAATGGGCAGACCCGGAAAGCTCGAATTGGCCGTGCATTGTTACAACATACTGAGTTACTCTTGCTCGATAATCCCTTTGTGGGGCTTGATGCTGCTTTTCGCCAGGACTTGAGCCATTGGCTGGGCGATCTCATTCATCATGGACTTACGCTTGTAGTGGCAGCTGAACCTGATCAGCTACCTCCCTTTATTACCCATGTACTGGCGCTGGAAAAAGGACGGATGGTGGAAGCAGGTCCTAAACAAAACAGTGTCTGGACAGGAGTGATTCCGACGAATCCATCATTTCCTACTTTGGAAACCCCCGCAAAGCCTGCTGATTTTTCGGAAGCGTTCCGACTCACCGATGTTAGTGTGCGTTATGGTGATCGGGTTATTCTGGATTCCATCAACTGGGCCGTAAAAGTGAATGAACGCTGGGCTTTGATGGGGCGAAATGGGGCAGGTAAATCGGTATTGCTAAGCTTACTATATGGGGATCATCCGCAGGCTTATGCAAACGATGTTCGTGTATTTGAGCATCGACGGGGTAAAGGCGAGAGTATCTGGGATGTTAAACGTCGGATAGGCTTTGTTTCTCCTGAGCTACATTTATATTTTCCTCAGCATCTGACCGTTGCCCAGGTTGCCTTTACGGGTCTGACCGATACCCTGACCGTTCCTGCCCGTGTGCCAGCCAACGCTGAAACCGACTTACATAGCCTATTGTCCTACTTTGGCATAGTGCAGTTAATAGATCGCGCTTTTGGAACCTTATCTGTCGGCGAACAACGGCTTGCCTTGCTGGTGCGGGCCTTGCTCAAAAATGCACCTGTGTTAATTCTTGACGAGCCATTTCAGGCAATGGACGCCCATCGTATTCAACTGGCCCGGCAGTTGCTGGATTCGTTGCCCAACAAGACTATTTTGTTTGTTACACACGACCGGGGAGAACTACCTGATAGCGTTGATCAGATTTTTGAGTTAACGTAACAGAGTTTATGTAAAACTTGTTGAGTAAAAAGTTACTAAAAAAGTATTTTTCTATAAGTCTAGTAGCTTTTTGTAGTTCTCTAGGTGCACAAGATTGATAACGTTGGCATGGTTTGTGAGGAATTAGAGCCTTACTTTTTACAAGGACTTATCAGCTGAATCCGCCTTGCCATTAGAACAATAAGTGGTCGAATCTAAATTGAATACTACTCAACTTCCCTTCATGTGTTACTTTCAGCAGCGCTTGGCATGATATTCGTCTACTATACTGATATTATGCAGGATGTATGACAAAACGGCTACTGAATAAATTTATACAAAATATTTTGTGGGTGATTATGGGGATCATGGTAACAAATTATTCTGTTGCCAGAATGTATCCATTGGCTGATACATGCCAAAACCCAGAGCCACCCCTTATCATAGGTACAGCCAAATCTATATGCCGTAATGAAGTTGTCTCGCTGATGGCTACGGGCTGCGCAGGGCATGCTCGTTGGTCTGATGGGGGCAAAGCAGTGGTTCATTCGGTAACTCCTTATATAACGGCCACGTTTCGGGCTATTTGTGAAATTGGCTCCTGCCGAAATGATAATTCAGAAGCTAAGTCGATAACCGTCCTGCCGTTTAACCAGAAGTTCGCCTTAACTCATACACTTACGCATAGCTACCCCTTCCAGACGGCTGATTTGTCAAAAGCATTTAGCACCAACCGCCTAAACTCAGGTATTCGCCTTGACACGCTGGAATGGTTAAAAGGCGTTGTATGTTTGCAAGGCAGGCTCGGTAGCTCAGCTACCCAGGCTGCCTTGCAGAGTAATGGAGAAGGACTGGTTGCTAATCCGTTTACCCTAAATAGGCCTGACCTTGTTGGGAGCGGTCCTTGCGGAGGTGCCTCAGCACAAATTGCGGTAGTTGCTCCGGTTGCTCCGCGGGCGATTGTAGGTTTAAGTAAGAAAGTAAGTGAGCCAGTTTGGATTGTGGAAGGTGCTGCGCGGTTGGTCGAACTGACATATCAATTAACAGCGGTGAATGATGGCAAACGTGCGTTGACACAGCTACAGATTTCTGATAATCTGGACCCTGTATTTACTGCTTTGGATGCAGGAATACAGCCAGTACAGGTGCGTGCGGCTAGTGGATTAGTGGCAAATCCGGCCTACACAGGTCGTGGAGCTGATACAACATTACCTACTAGGGAGTCAACTGGCTTCTGGAAGAAAAGGTACTGTCTGGCTGACAGTCTGGGCTGATCTAAGTCAGGTTTTTTGACGCTGGCCCGTTGATTTTTGAGAAGTGAACTTTAAGGCGGTAAATCTGCCAATTGATAGATCAGAACCGGCTTTGCCGGACGTAAGTACGATACCAATGAGAACAAGTTGGGTAAAGCTGATTTTGGGCGTGTTACTATGGCTTGGCTGTTCAACAACGGCCTGGTCACAGGCAGATTCGTTATTACGGCAGGCAGAACGCCTGCTCAGTTATAAAGCGTATGGCCGCGCTATTGATGCCTACACGCAGATCCTGTCAGAACAGGGCGACCAGCTTACTACTGCCCAGAAAGCCACAGCGCAGGGGAAATTGGCTTACGCTTATCAGCAGGTTGGCGATGGCGTGAAAGCCGAACGCTATTATCGGGAGGCCCTGACCAACGGAACGGATGAAGATCCACAGCAACTATTGCAGTTTGCGCAGACGCTGGCCAGTAATGGAAAGTATCAGGAATCGCAAAAACAATATGAACGATACCTGCAATTACGGGAAAATACACCCTCTCGTCGACCATCAGTAACGCCAGACGGTGATGTTCCCATTTCAGGTGGTCGAAAAGAAGCGATCCGTTACCGATTAGAATACCTGGCCCTGAATTCAGCAGGAGAAGAATTTAGTCCGGCGTTTTATCAGGAAGGATTGGTATATGTATCTGGTAAAAAAGGAGGCTCCGCTATTGAAACCAAAGGGAATGGCGGAGGAGCTGGTTACCTGGATTTGTTTTATGTTCCGAATCGGAATAGCCTGAAAATAGCCAGTATCATCAATGCCGATGGAAGTACCAGTAAGCCGGTAAACGAGCGGATAAAAAACGAACGGCAGGTGGGTAGCGATGAATATACGCGACCAACGGCCAACGATTCACGAACGGTGCCCGGTTTTGATGCCAGCATCAACATTACAGAGGGATTGGGTTACGATGTTCGATCTACAAGTTCCGGGCAACGATTCAGTAAAACAATTAATACCAAATACCACGAAGGGCCGGCAACCTTCTCCAAAGATGGTTCCCGCATTATTTTTACGCGGAATAACTACAATGAAGGCCGCTCCGGAAAGAGCGATGAAGGGGTTAACAAACTTAAACTCTATACAGCTCGCCAGCAAAATGGAATCTGGATCGACGTTGAAGAACTGCCTTTTAACAGCGATGAATACTCGGTTGGTCACCCAACCCTGAGCCGAGATGAACAGTTCCTTTACTTTGCGTCAGATATGCCCGGCGGGTTTGGGGGGACGGATATTTACGTTAGCCGCTTCCTGAATGGCCAATGGGGAAGACCGGTTAATCTTGGGCAAACCGTGAATACAAAAGGAAATGAACTGTTTCCCTTTGTTGACGATGCCGGTAATCTCTATTTCTCGTCTGATGGTCGTGGTGGGCTTGGCGCTCTGGATGTCTTTTTCGCCACGTTAGCCAATCCGTCGACAGTACAGTCGGTTGAGCATCTGGATGCACCGATCAACTCCGCTGAAGATGATTTTGGCCTGATTACCGACGCCGGTCGGCGTGGCGGGTACTTCAGTAGTAGCCGGCGTGATGGCAATGATAATATCTATCGTTTCGTTCGGGAAAGTTCACTTTTTGGATGCCGTGACCTGACGATTCGGCTGTACGATACAAACACCGATGCACCCTTAGACAGCGTTACAGTACTGGTGAAAGCGAAGGGCGAAGGCCGTCCGGATCAGACCATAACAACCGACCGCAACGGACTGGTGCGCATATGCCTGGAGGGAAACAATAATTTTACTTTTCAGGCCAGTCGCGACGGCTACATCAACAGCACGATTGGTTTTACGACTCGCGCGCTAACCGACGATCAACCTACACGGCTTGAGATATCAATGATGAAACCTACGGTGATTATGGATACCATTCCGGATGCATCGGCAGGGCCTGTTTCGTTGACGCGTTCGCGAATTACAGGAATCGTAATAAGTGAACGCGACCGTCGACCCATCGAGGGCGTAACGGTCCGGCTCCGGAACGAGTGTGATCGTACGCAGCTTGAATACGTGACCGGCTCCGATGGACGTTATAGCTTCGATCTTGACCCTGGCTGTGATTATACACTGGTTGCGTCGAAACCGGAGTTTGGAACAAATACCAATCGAATCAAACGGCTTCCCAAAAAGGCAAAACCAAAGGAATTGTCGGCTGATTTACGCATGCTTAGTGTTGGTGATGTTGTCACGATTGATAACATTTATTACGATCTGGATCGGTACAGCCTCCGCCCGGATGCGGCTCGTGAATTAGATCGACTGGTCGCTACGATGCGTAAATATCCGTCGTTAGTCATCGAAATTCGATCCCATACCGACAGCCGGGGCGATGCGGGTCACAACAAAATACTATCGACCGAACGGGCTAAAGCCGTTGCCAATTACCTCAATTCGAGAGGAATTAGCCGTAAGCGCATGGTGGCTATTGGGATGGGTGAGTCGCAGTTAGTGAACAACTGTACCGATGGTGTTATCTGCACCGATGCCGAACATCAGCGGAATCGCCGGACAGAGTTTAAGGTGGTGTCAATAAAATGATGCGTGATGAATTATGAATGATGAGGCACCTATTGTACATTCATCGTTCATAACGGCACTGGTATCCCGTCATCATTTGCGTCAATGCTTACTTTTCCAAACGCCAAAATAAACCTCGGACTGCTCATTACCGAAAAACGGACCGATGGTTTTCATAATCTTCAATCTTGTTTTTATCCGGTCGGATGGACCGATATGCTGGAAGTAATTTCGGCGGAGAGCTTTAGTTTTAGCAGCAGCGGGCTCCCTATTCCCGGCAATACTTCGGCAAATCTCTGCGTTCGTGCTTATGAGCTAGTAAAAGCTGATTTTGACTTGCCGCCGGTTCAGATGCATTTGCATAAAATTGTTCCGATTGGGGCTGGTTTAGGGGGCGGTTCTGCCGATGCTGCTTTTGCGCTCAATCTCCTCAACGAGCAGTTTAAATTAGGCTTGAGCGGTTCGCACCTGCAGGCCTATGCCCGAAAACTAGGTAGTGATTGTGCGTTTTTTATTGAAAACAAACCCGCTTATTGCCTCGAAAAAGGCGATGTATTTGAAGAAATAGCCCTTGATCTAAGCGGCTATTACATCCTGCTTGTTTACCCAAACATAGCCATTTCTACCGCCGAAGCGTATGCGAATGTGCGCCCTCACAAACCTGAGCAATCCTTACGGAAACACCTTCAGGAACCGATTGAAACCTGGCAGCAAACGGTCCATAATGATTTTGAAACCAGCCTGTTTCCGAGCTATCCGGTATTGAGTGAAATCAAACAACAGCTCTATGATTCAGGAGCGGTTTATGCCAGTATGAGCGGTTCCGGCTCGACAGTATATGGAATTTTTAACGCCCCTCCTCTTGTCCCAAACCAATTTTCGGATTACAGCGTTTGGCAAGGAAGACTTTAAACCAGTTTATGTTCTGTAGTTTCTGGTTCAGGAGTATATTGACTGAGGTCTAACCCTAAACTACAAACCACGAAGCTCACCAATGGGTAATTTCATCACGAAACGGCGGGAGCCGTTCCGCTTTATGGTTTGGCTTGGAATTGCGAGTAGCGTCATGCTCTTCACTATTCTTCTGGTGACCTATATTATCCGCCGAACCGGACCAGACTGGGCCGATGTGAAATTACCCAACGTGTTTTTAATCAGCACAGTAGTAATCGTCCTGAGTAGCTTTACGCTTAATAACGCAACACAGGCGTTTCGGCACGAACGATTTGGCAGTTACCGCACAAATATTGCGACGACGCTGGTGCTGGGAACCTTGTTTATACTACTTCAGGGCTGGGGCTGGCGACAGATGATTTTAGCGGGTATCAAATTAGAAGGTAATCCGGCGGGCGGTTTTGTCTATATCATCTCCGGAATACACTTGCTGCATATTTTAATTGGCTTGATTTTTTTAGTTATTGCGTTGGCTGAAGCGTTACGCCGTCGGCCTTACGTCGACTCGTTTGTTTACAGTGTCAATCCGCCCAATCAGCTTAAAATCCGACTTATTACGCTCTATTGGCATTTTGTTGATATTCTTTGGGTGGGCCTGTTTGTATTTCTATTGATTCATCATGGTCTTGATTTACGGCTATCTTTCTAATTACGGGTAAACCTGATCATCCAGTTTTACTACTTTATCACGTTATTTGTATAAAATCTGTTTTTAATTGCTTCATGAAAAAAATCGCTCTTTGGGCGGGGCTATGGGCGTTTAGCTTAATTTCTTTCGCTCAGAACGCACCGTCGTCAACGTCGGCAGTGGGGTCAAAATATGATCCTCTTGCTTTGTTTCATCCCTTATTCAATATGCAGCCGGGCAACGACTACAGAACCGGCAGTGGTGCCCCTGGGCCTCGCTACTGGCAGAACCGCTCGGACTATCAGATTAACGTTGCGCTCGATGATCAGCAAAATACGATTACCGGTGAGGTAACGATTACGTATAAAAATAACTCACCCGAAACGCTGGCCTATCTGTGGTTACAACTCGACCAGAATGCTTTTAGCGATACGTCCAGGGCTTCTAAAACAACGCCCGTAACAGGCGGACGATTTGGGAATCAGGGCTTTGCTGGTGGCCTTTCCATCACGAGTGTGACTGTTGATCAGGGAAAAAATAAATTCGCAACGGTTCCTTACGAGATTACCGACACCCGGATGCAGGTGCGATTGGCTGAGCCAGTCAAACCAGGTGGCGATGTGGTGAAAGTAAAAGTCGCCTATTCGTTTAAAATCCCCGAATACGGTTCTGACCGGATGGGGCAACTGAAGCGTAAAGATGGTATCATTTACGAAATCGCGCAGTGGTATCCACGGATGTGTGTTTACGATGACATTGAAGGCTGGAACGTACTGCCTTATCTGGGAGCGGGCGAGTTTTACCTCGATTACGGCGATTATGAATACAATGTGACTGTACCCTGGGATCATATTGTTGTTGGTTCGGGCGAACTCCTGAATCCGAACGATGTACTGACCGCCGACCAGATCAAACGGTTGGCGCAGGCTCACCAGAGTGATAAAACGGTTATTATTCGCGGTAAGGATGAAGTAGCTGATGCGAATTCCCGCCCTAAGAAATCGGGTACACTAACCTGGAAATTCCGTTGTCAGAACACGCGCGATGTTGCCTGGGCTTCATCGAAAGCGTTCGTATGGGATGCGGCAAAAATGAATCTGCCGAGTGGTAAAACGGCTCTTGCTCAATCTGTGTATCCGGTTGAAAGCGCTACCAACGATTCATGGGGCCGCTCTACGGAGTATGTGAAAGGTTGTGTGGAGTTCTATTCCAAATACCTCTATGAATTCAGCTATCCGGTAGCAACCAATGTGGCTGGCATTGTGGGCGGCATGGAGTATCCGGGTATTATTTTTTGTGATCATAAAAGCCGTAAGGATGGGTTATGGGGCGTTACAGACCATGAGTTTGGGCATAACTGGTTCCCAATGATTGTCGGCAATAATGAACGGAAATTCCCCTGGATGGATGAAGGATTTAATACCTTCATCAATACATTGTCTACGACCAACTTTAATAAAGGTGAATATGACCGGGAGCGTGGCACCATGCATGATATAGCTCCGGCTCTGTTTTATCCGGCCGAGCCAATCATGACCATTCCTGATGTGCAGCAGGCGCGTGCACTGGGTATTCTGGCCTACTATAAGCCTGGTATGGGCTTGAAACTCCTGCGCGAGGTTGTACTTGGTCCGGATCGCTTCGACTTTGCGTTTAAAAATTATGTTAGCCGTTGGGCGTTCAAACACCCGACACCATATGATTTCTTCCGAAGTATGGAAGATGGTGCTGGCGAAGATTTAGGCTGGTTCTGGCGTGGTTTCTTCTACGAGACCTGGAAATTGGACCAGGGTATTAAGGAAGTAAAGTACGTAGATGGTTCTGCCGAGAAAGGCTCGCTGATTTCGATCGAAAATCTGGAGAAATTTGCGATGCCTGCAACCATTGAAGTGACAGAAAGTAATGGTAAGAAAGGCCGCGTTAATCTGCCGATAGAAGTCTGGCAGCGTGGTGGGACCTGGACGTTCAAATATAATTCGACGTCGCCATTGAAGACGGTTGTTCTTGATCCGGATGAAAAACTGCCGGATGTCAATGAAAAGAACAATACCTGGCGGGCAGAAGCTCAATAGATAAGTAGATAAAAAGGGAGTAGGATAATTAGATGGAGCATTACTTATGAACCAACTAATTATCCTACTCCCTTTTTACGTTTATAAGGCTAGACTTCAATAAGCATTGCTCCGAATGAATAACCACCGCCAAAGACGGTTACAGCAATGCGCTGGCCTTTCTGAAACGTGTCCCATTGCTCCGAGAGCGCAATAGCGCAACCGGCGCAACCCGTATTGCCGTAGTACTGAATGTTCGAGATAAGCTTTTCTTCCGGGAGGCCGAGCGTATTCATCACATTGCGTGAAATACGTAGGTTCGCCTGATGCGGAAGCACATAATCAACGTCGGCGAGGGTCAGGCCACAACGGTCAAGTACCTGTAACGTCGCCTTAGGCATATATTGACACGCATTGATGAACACATCGCGACCGAAGGGCATTGTAACACCTCCATCTATGGGTTTCATCATAACCGCCGTGGTCGCTTTGGAGGTGTGAGCCGCTCCGCCCGTTAATAAGGCTTTGATCGTAAAATCACCTTCGCTCTGGCGCTCTTTCGTAATCAGTAGTGCAGCGGCACCGTCGCCCCATAAATGCCCGGAGATTGTATCATTCTCGTTATTGTAGGCTGTATTATGTTCAGACACAATAACCAGAGCGCGACTCGCCTTGTTGAGCGCAAAATAACCTTCTACCACCTCAATTGCATTGAGTAACGACGAACAGGCCGTTGAGATCGATACGACCGGAATATCAGCAATGCCAAGTAGATGTTGAGCCTCGTGAGCCAGTGAGACGATCGTATCGTAAGGCGTATAGGTTGCCCCAACAATCAAATCAACAGTCGAGAGGTCGGCTTTGGGCATCAGCCGCCGAACCACATCAACTGTCATGGTATTTGTATTCTCACCGGGAGCCGCTTTACGGCGCTCCTTAATGCCGGTACGCTCAATTATCCAATCGCTGGAAAGGCCATTTAGCCTCGTAAAATGTTCATTGCCGACTACCTCTGTGGGGAGGTAATGACTTACTGCATGAATATACATCAGGTCAAAAAAGTAAGGCTAATGCAGGCATAACCCGAATTAACATCGAAAGTTAAATACTTCCGTGAAATCGTGGTATTCAACATTAGAACAATACTATAATGTGGGGGATAAGTGATAAGATTTTTCTATTTTACTGGCATAATCCCTCTATAATTATGCCATTCTGGACTTTAAGGTGTCGATGCTCAACTTTGTTTAGACTACTTTTCGATGCTATTCATTTGCATCTGACTCCCTTGTTGCGGGCCAACCATCATTAGTTTGCTACAAATCTACGAAGTAAAGGGCACTTTATGGTTTATATGGCGAATGTTGAATAGATCAGAACCTTATAGAGTGGTTAACCGTTCTGGTATTGTTTTCGCAAATCTGAGCGTTCGGCTGAGCCAATGTGAATCCAGTAAAGCCTACGACTGGTTCAGGACCGTTTCGTAAAAGCCTAGTAATTTTTGCGCTTCTGATTCCCAATTGTAGTAATTTTTAACAGCCAACCGACCCCGTTCACCCATCGCCCGACTTTCATCGGGATGTTTAATGAGGTAAGTTAATGCCTCTGCCAACTGCTTTGGGTCAGTAGGGTCTATACAAAAGCCGCACTGATGGTATTCGACTACTTGACGATAGAGCGCAAAGTTGGAGGTAATTACTGGTAGTCCTAAAGCCATGTATTCGAACATTTTAGTCGTATAGGAGTCCGGGTAGTCGCCAACGGCTTTGAGCAACGCAAAACCCGCTGTTGACCGGCTGACGTAGGGAAGAGCCTGCTGTTGATCGGTATAGCCGTAGAAATGTACGTTGTCCTGAATGGACGTAAAATCGGGGAACTGGTTCAGGTCTTTATTCGTGAAGGTTCGTTCGCCGAAAAAATGAGCCTGAAATTTCGGATGCGTTTTCTTCAGAATGGCTAATCCAGCCACTAGCGTATCGAAAGCCCGCTCGACGCTCATCCAGCCGATATAAAAAAAAGTTGGCTGTTCCTGGTCTGGATCATACGGTTGCCGAAATTTCTCTAAAAAAGACAGGAGCGGATAATTATAAATAACGACGTGCGCGTTCGCTGGATGCTGATACGTATCGAGATAGGCATGTTCGGTGAAAATGAGGTAAAACCGGCGTTGGGCCATTGCATCGAACCAGTAGAATAACTGCATCACAATGGCCCCCTGATTCTGGGCCTTTTCAGGCGACTTTTTATAAAGGTTCTCGTGGACTTCATAAATAACCGGTATTCTTAACAAAATCTGTATAAATCGGGCAAGCGGCAATAGCTCAGGATCATACAAATGAAGCAATTGCGGTCGGGTATATAGCGCATACCAAAGCACGAAGGGTTGACTAAACAGGATTCGCAGCCATACGCGCCGAAACTTGGGAAGCCACAAATAGTTAACCCCATGTCTGTAACCAGTAGATACATGGGGTAAGGCTGCAATTAATTCGTAATGGGGAGCCAGACTTGGAATGACCCGATAGGCTAATCGTGGGTCCTGAGAGGGATGAGCCGTACTGACGTGCAGAATGCGGACTTTCTTCATGAAATAGCAGAATCGCAGAATGTATTTATGCACAAATCAAGCCGCAATAGGCGATTCATTTGTTTTCCTGCGTAGACGTTAAACAGAAATAGTCATTTCTTCACCCCAAAAGTACGTAGTTCTGCGTCAATCTTTTGATTCCAGCGTTCCTGAGCTGCCTGATTGATACCATGATTGGTTTCGCCATCATACTGTTCCTGCATGTGATTCATTTCCCGAAACGATTCAATAAACTGATATTGAATGATGCTGTTATAATCGTCCAGCGTAAGGCTATCGGGCTGAATTTTACGTTTGAAGCGCTCAACGATAATCTTGACAACGTCGAAATGCCGTTGTTCATGGTTTAGTGAATAGGCATTGCGTGCTCCCTGTCTGCCCCAGGACGAGTTTTTGAGCATATATCCTTTTAGCGTCAGATTGACATTAATAATGCCATCTTTCACGGAGCTTTTACCTTCATAAGCGAAGCTCGTAAATACTTCGGCTGCATAATGGCTGCCCTGACGTGGTGTGGCCTGAAAGTCGGCCCAGGTTAGTTTACGGGAAGGATTGTAATGCACCGTATCGTCATCTGTGATGCGTGAGTCATCAATAATCGTGACGTTGAGACTTTTGGCTAGTTTTTCATTCTGGCCTGCTTCCCGGTTCATGTAGTCGTTCAGGCCTTTTAACGATGCCACCAAAGCTTGCCGAATGGTCGGTTCGATCACGGATAGCTGATTGAGGGGGCGGGTATAATTGGCACTTCCCCGATATTCGGTCAGGCGTGTGCTGGTTTCGTTTCCAGAATCGTCTTTACCTAGTAGCTCAAAGGCAGCGGCAAATGTGAACGTGCCCGTTACGCGATTGCCATTGGCTGTTTCGCTCACTTTGCACTGACGAATTCGCATGGCAATAGGCCGCAATGAGCGATTCTGCTTTAGGTTCTGATTGATAAACTGCCGAAAATGTGAAGCCACACCATCTTCCAGGTCAACGGGTTGAGCCGATTGGTTGAACACGAGGGCCAGTCGGGCAATTGGGCCCTGCTCTGGGCGCTGGTCTGTAACTGTCGCGATATAAAACTCTTTTGGCGTAAAGGGCAACGACTGAGAACTGAGCCTAATTGGGGCAGCTGCAGGAAGAAAAGAGAATAGCCCGATTAAAACCAGCCCCAATAATGCGTTTTTCATCTGCCTTGAAAACGGCTCATTACGTTTATACAAGCATTCTGTATAAGCATTGGTTTCTTACAAAAACGCCCCCCGAATATACAATCCGGGGGGCGTTTTATCAACAATTTATCTGGTTATTCGATGAGCATCGCTTTACCGCTTACGACATCGTTTTCAACCGTCTTGAATTTTACATCGCGTTTTACCGAACCATCAGCGTACTGAACGTTGACGCGGGCATTACGGTCAAGTTTGGCTACCCGCGCCGGTTGGCGAGGTGGTCCGGCGGGCATGGGCGGAGAGCCAGCGCCCATTGCGTTGTTTTCGGCCATTCGACGTGCATACTCTTCCGGACCTGTGGCGAGGTGATCATCGTCAAAGTCCTCCATGTTCGTATGTAGCTTCGGCTGTGGTTCGGGCCGACGCTGAGCTGGAGCCTGTCGAATTTCCTGCTGTACCTCTTCAGGTTCCTGAGCCGGAATGTCTGCTTTGGTCAGGAAGCTGATCGTATCGAAGTTAACCTTGTTCAGGAAACGCTTGAACAACTCCACCGATTCGAATTTATAAACCAGCAAAGGGTCTTTTTGCTCGAACACAGCATTTTGTACCGACTGTTTCAGGTCGTCCATTTCGCGGAGGTGCTCTTTCCATTCCTGGTCAATCACCGACAGCGTAACGGCCTTTTCCATTTCCGTCACTATTTCTCGTCCACCCGAATCTACAGCTTTCCGCAGATCGGCAACAACCGTTAATTCATGAATACCGTCGGAAAATGGCACCACAATATTTTTGATCTGGCTACCTTGCTCATTGAGCACCTGGGTCAATACAGGCAACGCCTTATCGGCAATTGCGTGGTTCTTGGCCTGGTATTGCGATTCGGCTTCGTCATACAAGCGCCGGATCTGGTCGGGTTTTTTCATCCGGCCAAACTCTTCGCTTGTCAGCTCTGGCGTAACGCCGAGTGTGGTTAACAACTGAAGCTTTACTTCCTCGTAATTGCCTTCGGCGTTATTGACGGTTTCTTCCACAACGTCATACATTGTGTTGGCAATATCGAGCGGTAACCGATCACCAAAGAGGGCATTCCGACGCCGTTTATAAATAGCTTCCCGCTGATAATTCATGACATCGTCATATTCCAGCAACCGCTTCCGAATTCCGAAGTTATTTTCTTCGACTTTCTTCTGCGCCCGCTCGATCGACTTCGTAATCATGGAATGCTGAATCACTTCGCCTTCTTCCAGCCCCATTCGGTCCATAACTTTAGCAATCCGTTCGGAACCAAACAGGCGCATCAGGCTATCTTCGAGCGATACGAAGAATTGCGACGTACCTGGATCGCCCTGACGTCCTGAACGACCGCGCAACTGCCGGTCGACCCGACGTGATTCGTGCCGTTCGGTACCAATAATGGCCAGCCCACCTGACGACCGCGAATCGGGCGTTAGTTTAATATCCGTACCACGTCCGGCCATGTTCGTGGCAATCGTTACCGTACCCGGTAAACCAGCCGTGGCCACAATTTCGGCTTCGCGCTGGTGGTACTTGGCATTCAGGACCTGGTGCTGAATTTTACGCAGCGTTAGCAGACGGCTTAACAACTCGGAGTTTTCGACTGAGGTTGTACCTACCAGAACGGGTCTGCCTTTTTCAACTAAACTCGTAATTTCATCGACGACCGCGTTGTACTTTTCCCGGACCGAGCGGTAAACTTTATCTTCTTCATCTTTCCGGCTAATGGATCGGTTCGTTGGAATAACGACCACATCCATTTTATAAATCTGCCAAAATTCAGAGGCTTCGGTTTCGGCAGTACCCGTCATACCCGCCCGCTTGTGATACATCCGGAAGTAGTTCTGGAGCGTAACCGTTGCGTAGGTTTGCGTAGCGTCTTCAACTTTTACGTTTTCTTTTGCTTCAACCGCCTGGTGTAAGCCATCCGACCACCGACGACCTTCCATAATCCGCCCCGTCTGTTCATCAACGATTTTTACTTTGCCGTCCATGATGACATATTCCGTATCGCGTTCAAATAAACAGAACGCTTTCAGCAATTGATTGACGGTATTAATGCGCTGTGTTTTGACGGCGTAATCACGAACGACGGATTCTTTATGGAGAATTTTTTCCTGTTCCGAAAATTCGCTGTCTTTATCGATCGCATTCAGATCGATCGAAAGGTCAGGCAGGATAAAGAAATTAGGATCTTCGCCCGAACCCGTAATAAAATCAATGCCTTTTTCGGTTAGATCAATGCCGTTATGCCGCTCGTCGATGGTGAAATAGAGTGGCGCATCGGCTTCGGGCATCAGTTTCTGATTTTCGGCCAGATAAATGGATTCCGTTTTCTGGAGCAGTGCTTTGTTGCCAGTTTCGGTCAAAAACTTGATAAGCGGTTTGTGTTTCGGCAAACCACGGTAGGCCCGAAATAACGACAGTCCCCCTTCTTTTTCGTCACCAGCCGCAATTTTCTTCTTGGCATCGTTCAAGTAATCGTAGACTAACTTGCGCTGTGCCTCAACCAAGCGTGCTACACGAGGCTTCAGTTCAATATAATCCTGTTCATCACCGCGGGGCACCGGGCCACTGATAATTAACGGAGTACGGGCGTCATCGATCAACACGGAGTCAACCTCATCCACCATGGCGTAATGGTGCTTCCGCTGAACCAGCTCACCTGTTTCGCGGGCCATGTTATCGCGGAGGTAATCGAAGCCAAATTCGTTGTTTGTTCCGTAAGTAATATCGGCCAGGTAAGCATGCTTCCGAGCAACTGAATTAGGCTGGTGTTTGTCGATACAATCAACCCGAAGACCGTGGAATTCAAAAAGCGGAGCCATCCATTCGGAGTCACGCTTGGCCAGATAGTCATTGACCGTAACGATATGCACACCCCGTCCGGCGAGGCCATTCAGGAAAGCGGGGAACGTAGCCACGAGGGTTTTACCTTCACCAGTGGCCATTTCAGCAATTTTACCCTGATGAAGCACAACTCCACCAATAATCTGGACATCATAATGGACCATGTCCCATTTAATCGGGCTACCGGCTGCATCCCAGCTATTAGCCCAATGGGCCTGATCGCCATCGATAACGACGTTTTTCTTACGGGAAGCGATCTCGCGATCAAAATCATTGACGGTTACGGTCAACTGCTCGTTTTCTGTAAACCGACGGGCGGTTTCTTTGACAACAGCAAAGGCACGAGGCAGGATGTCTAACAGAACCCGTTCCAGTTCGACATTGCGATCTGCTTCGAGTTTGTCGATCTGGTTAAACAGGCGCTCCTTCTCGTTTACGTCTACATCGGGGTGACTTGCGGCCTCACTAAGTTCAGCCAGTTGATTGTCGATGCCGCCAAGTTCCTCAGCGATCTGAGCTTTTAGCTCATCCGATACCCGGCGCAACTCGTCATTGGAAAGGTCTTTTAACCGGGCAAATTCGGTATTGACCTTCTCAACGTAAGGAAGCAACTCCTTGATATCCCGTTGTGATTTGGTACCGAAAAATTTAGCTATCAGATTAATCATATTTTCAGAAATAAGTATCGGCTATAGTTCAATAGTTAACAGACAGTAAGATAGACACTGCTGGCTGTTAACCACCGATCACCATTTTTCCACAAATTTAGTGCATTACAATGGGACTACAAGGTAAGTGTTACATTGTCAGATACACCTTATTGTATGGGAATGATGTTTTAAAAGGAATCTATTACTTTTGTGAATCAAATATTGGCCCAACAGCCACTGTTCATGCGTACCACCGACAAATTGTCACGTTTTAACCACCGTATAGGACCGTTTTATATTGGTTTAGTACTATTACTACTGACAGGAACGTATCAGGCTAGTGCCCAGGCTCCTCGTTCGCGTGTTGATCAACTCAGTGACGAAGACGTACAGAATTTTTATAAGCGGGCACAGGCCAGCGGTTTAAGCGAAGCCCAGATCGAACAGGCAGCTATGTCGCAGGGCTATACCCTGGATGATATAGCGAAAATGCGAAGGCGGATCAATGACCTTCGTACGCGAACATCACAGCCTCAAACGCAAACGGGCACTGTAACCGGACGAACACTGCCGACAGATCTTTCCCAGCGAACTGATTCGTCAGTGACCACTGGTGTACGTAAGGATACAAGCCGAAAATTACAGGTATTTGGAGCCTCGTTATTTGAAAATGCCAAACTGTCATTTGAACCCAATCTGCGAATTGCTACTCCTCGCAGCTATGTGGTTGGTCCGGATGATGAAATAAGAATTGATATTTCAGGAGCATCGACTGGTGAATTTCAGTTGAAAGTTACGCCGGATGGCACAGTAAAGGTGCCTAATCTACCCGCCATCTTTGTGGCGGGGCTCACCATTGAACAGGCAGAACAACGCATTATTGCCCGGTTAAGGCAGGGAGGCTATCAAGGCCTTGGCCAATCGGGGAGTGGTACAACAGCCAACGTGACGCTAACCAATATTCGTAGTATTCGCGTTACACTGGTTGGTGAGGTCGTTCGGCCGGGTACATATACGATCTCATCGCTGGGAACAGCTTTTAATGCCCTTTATCTGGCAGGAGGCCCTAATCCGGAAACAGGCTCATTCCGAAAAATCAATATTATTCGGGGTAATCGCGTTATACGTACGGTCGACTTGTATGATTTTATTCTGAGAGCCGACCAACGGGACAATGTACGGCTACAAGATCAGGACGTTATTCGGGTCGCCGATTACGAAACGCATGTTGAATTGACAGGACAGGTACGAAGACCGGCTATTTTTGAAGTACTGCCCGGCGAAACGCTAAAAACAGTCCTGGGCTTTGCGGGCGGTTTTGCCGACGATGCCTATCAGGCGTCGATCACGCTTCGACGTAATACGGCCCGTGAACGGCGTATCGTTACAATTACCGAAGAACAGCTGGCTAGTTTTATCCCGCAGCGGGGTGATAAATATTTTGTTGGAAAAATTCTTGAGCGTTATGAAAACCGGGTTCAACTGGCAGGAGCTGTGATGCGCCCCGGCGATTATGCGCTTGAACCGGGCCTGGAAACAGTGAAACAATTGATTGGCCGGGGAGAAGGGCTACGGAAGGATGCCTTCACGAACCGGGCCACGATTATACGGGAACGAGCGGATATGGATCGGGAGAATTTATCATTCGATTTGGGGAAGCTTTTGCGGGGAGAAATTGCCGACATTCCACTTCAAAGTCAGGACAGCCTGACCGTATTGTCGATTCGGGATTTGCGGGAACCCTATTATGTAACGATCGAAGGCGCTGTTAATCAGCCTGATACCGTCGATTTTGTGAATAATATGACAGTGGCCGATCTGATTGCCCAGGCGGGTGGTTTTCAGGAAGGTGCCAAGCCAAATCTGGTTGAAGTCGCCCGACGAATTCGGCAGGACTCAGCGGGTATTCGAACTACTATGCTGGAGATATACCGGTTTTCAGTTGATCGCAATTTGCAGATTACTCCTATAGAAAGCACCTCGCCCGAATTTCGACTGCAACCCTTCGACATTGTTTATGTCCGAACGTCGGTTAATTATGAAGCGCAGAAACAGGTAACGATCTATGGCGAAGTGATGCAGCCCGGTAATTACGCTATCTACAACCGAGAGGAGCGCATTAGCGATCTGATTAAACGGGTTGGCGGCTTAAAGCCCGAAGCCTACATCGCTGGTGCCCAACTTCGACGGATGGGACAAGTAGTCGGAAATGACTTGCGAAATATTCTTAACGATCCTGGGTCTGAAGAGAACTTGCTGCTTCAAAATGGCGATACCTTATTCATACCCCGCCGATCAGAAATTGTTTCCGTTCAAGGCGCTTTACTAAATCCTTCATCAGTCAGTTTTAAGGCTGATTACAAATTTGAAGATTATATAAGTGAGGCAGGGGGATATACTGATAATGCCCGGAAAAGTAAAGGATATGTAGTATATCCAAATGGACGTAAAGACCGGACACATAAATTCTTGTTTTTTGCTTCTAGACCAACTATTGAGCCCGGCTCAACAGTGATCGTTCCCTTTAAGCCATTGGATAATGGTCGACTCAGCTCAGCAGAACGTATTGGGATTCTTTCCTTGTTAGCTACTGTTTCAATTGCTCTTATCAATGTCATTCTTCGTTAATTACTTTCTTCTACACAATTAATCATGTCAGTTACAGAGACTAAAAGAAAGGAAATCATTGATGATGACGAAATAGAAATTCGGCTAAGCGATATTATAGGCTTTTTGAAAAATAGCAGACGCCGAATAATAATAGGTGCACTAATTGGCTTTACAGTCGGTGCATTGTACGCTTTCAGCAAATCCAACATCTATACTTCACAAGTTACAGTAATGCCAGAGATTCAGGCAAGAAGTGGCGGATTAGGTGGATTAGGATCTTTAGCTGGTTTAGCTGGTATTGATATCAATAGCGCTACTGGAGGAGGTGTTGATGCAATTCGTCCAGATGTTTATCCAGATGTATTACAGAGCGTTCCATTTGCATTATATCTGTTAAAACAACCTGTATATTCCCAAAAGTTACAGGCTAAAATGTCATTAGCTAAATTTGTAAATCAGATAAATGCTAGTGGTTTCATAGGAATAATTGCAGGCATGTTTTCTAAAAAAGATGAAATAACCAAGGACGAAAGACTTGATCCAGGAAATTTCAGCCAAGCAATTCAAGTCACAAAGGAACAGGAAGAATTAATTAAAGTAATCCAGAAAACTGTAACAGCGTTGTATGACAAGAAAACGGGTCTATTAACATTAACCTCTAGTGTGCAAGATCCCGTTGTCGCAGCTACAGTAGCTCGTTTATCACTTGAGTATTTAACTAATTATATTACTACCTATCGGACAGAAAAGGCTCGCAGACAAGTTACTTTTCTGGTACAAAGAGTTAATGAAGCAAAGAGCCGTTATCAGACAGCTGAATATATTTTATCAACTTATAGAGATCGTAATCGGAATGTATTTCTGAATACGGCTAAAATAGATGAACAAAGGCTTCAGGCTGATTTTTTGCTTGAGCAATCGGTCTATAATGAATTGTCTAAGCAACTAGAGCAAGCTAAAATTAAAGTACAAGACGAAACGCCCGTCTTTAAAATCTTGGAACCGCCAACTGTACCTTTACGTAAAAGTGCTCCCAAGCGATCATTAATAATACTAGGCTTCGGAATAGTTGGAGGAATTGTAAGTATAATAGGGGCATTTATTCGACGAATCCAATTGAATACTAAATCCCTATGATTTACATGAAAAGAGCCTTAATCTGTGGAATATCGGGCCAAGATGGTGCTTATCTGGCTAAATTGTTACTAGATAAAGGCTATCAAGTCTTTGGCGGTTCTCGAGATGCTCAAATGGCCTCCTTTAATAATCTTGTTCGATTAGGAATTCGAGAAGATATTCAATTGATATCCGTTAGTATTAACGACTTCCGGAGTGTACTCCAAACATTGTTGAAAGTGAAGCCAGATGAGATATATAATTTGGCTGGGCAAAGTTCCGTAGGTCTGTCGTTTGAGCAACCTGTTGAAACACTTGAAAGTATTAGTGTTGGAACGCTTAATTTGCTCGAAGCTATCAGATTTAGTAATCTACCAATAAAGTTTTATAACGCTGGTTCCAGCGAATGTTTTGGAGATACAGGCAGTTTAGCCGCCGATGAAACTACACCATTTCGGCCACGTAGTCCTTATGGTGTGGCAAAAGCAGCAGCTTTCTGGCAAGTTGCAAATTACCGTGAGGCTTATCAATTATTTGCAAGTACTGGGATCTTATTTAACCATGAATCGCCACTAAGACCTGAGCGATTTGTTACACAAAAGATTGTAGCAGCTGCTTGTCGTATTGCGAAAGGTAGTCGTGAAATTCTGACACTTGGAAATATAGATATTGCTCGTGATTGGGGATGGGCACCAGATTATGTAGAGGCTATGTGGCAAATGCTTCAACATAACCTTCCTAGTGATTATGTTATTGCGACAGGATACACTAATAAACTCAGTGAGTTTATTAGTGTTGTATTCAGGACCGTTGGTCTGGAATGGAAAGAACACGTTCGTATAGATTCATCATTTTTTCGCCCAACTGATATTGCTGAAGGTCATGCGAATCCAGCCAAAGCGTGGCTTCAGTTAGGGTGGAAGGCCAACTATAGAATGGAGAATGTTGCACAGCTAATGGTGGAACATAAGATGCAGAGCGAGACAGAAAGCGGGGAGAGATCAAGGCAACTATGAAAACTATATCACTTGATTACCTTCGTGAACGTATACGAAATGGACACCCGCGTACCCGAAAAGCACAATTTAATACTGTTTTAGGACTGGGAGTCAAGGGAGGGGGGGTATTGATTTCATTGCTATTAGTACCAATGACAATTGATTATCTAAGTAAAGATACATATGGGACTTGGTTGACAATTAGTTCAATTGTTACAATGATATCCTTTTTTGATATTGGTATTGGAAATGGCCTGCGTAACAAACTTTCAGAAGCGGTCTCCAGGAGAGAGATGATATTGGCTCGAGCTTATGTGAGCACGGCTTACTTTATCTTTGGTGTATTACAATTAACGTTCATTGTTATATTCCTACTTCTTTTTCGGTACGTACCTTGGCAACGAATTTTAAATACAACTATAGATAACGAACAACTTCAAAATGTAGTCTTAATTACGGCTATAGCCATTGCTATTAAGCTTGTACTTGATATTTTGTCGTACGTGCTATTTGCACTTCAAGAGTCGGGTGTAGTAAATTTATTTAATTTTTTATTCAATACCTTAATACTAATTGGTACATATTTACTAACGTGTTTTACGAAAGGCGATCTGATATATCTGGCTATAGTAACTACGTTTAGCCCCATTTTGGTACTATTAGTAAGTGGTTTTATTCTATATCGGAAACGGCTAAAAGCATACAAACCTACATTCCGGTTAGCAAATGTAAAATATGCAAAAAGCTTATTGTCACTAGGATATAAGTTCTTTGTTATTCAGATGGCGGTTATTATACTTTTTTATACTGATAACCTAATTATTACTCAACTTTTTGGCCCTTCCGAAGTTGCAACTTATAATGTATCATTCAGATATTTTAATGCTGCCAATACAATATTTAGTATTCTAATAGCGCCTTACTGGTCTGCATTTACAGAGGCATCCGTTAAAAATGATACTGAATGGATGAAACGAACATATATTAACTTGAAAAAAATGTGGTTATTTTTTTTCGCTTTAGTTATAATAATGATCATTGTGGCACAACCGGTTTGCATTATGTGGGTAGGAGATCGAGTTAAGGTACCTATCTTACTGAATTTAATTATGGGCTTAAATGTAGTAATTATTTGTTGGAATAATATCACTGTTACGGTGACCAATGGATTAGGGCGAATCAATCTGCAACTTTTTTGCTCAGTATTTGCCAGCCTGGTAAATATTCCACTAGCCATTTATTTAGGTCAAGGATTAGATTTAGGTAGCTCTGGAGTTATATTGTCTACTTGTATATCTTTACTGCCTGCGGCCTTGATAGGATATATCCAGTCTAAAAAACTAATTAATAATAATGCTCATGGTATCTGGGCTAACTAAATGAAGCTATGGCGTTAATTAAGAAAATAAAGAAATTATTTTATGAGATAAGTCGTATCAAAAGTGATAATAGTGAAACTCGCTTGTTACTTGGTGCGGTACTTGCAAAGAATGTCAGTTCATTAAAATCTTTCCAAGAAGCTGAATTTAAAGTATTTTCTCAGTTTGGTGATGATGGCATAATTCAATTTTTGCTTAATAAGCTAACATTTTCTAATGATAAATTCATAGAATTTGGCGTTGAAAACTATGAAGAAGCAAACACCCGTTTTTTGCTAATGCATAATAATTGGCAGGGATTGGTAATTGACGGATCACAAACTAACATTACATACATTAAGAATGATCCTATATACTGGCGTCATGACTTGACTGCTGTTTATTCATTCATTACGGTCGAAAATATTAATCAGATTTTAGCAGATAATGGATTTGCAGGAAAGGTAGGAATTTTAAGTATAGATATCGACGGTAATGATTATTGGGTTTGGAAGGCAATTACAGTTGTAGATGCTGATGTCGTAATAGTTGAGTACAATAGTATATTTGGATCTGAACGGGCTATTACAATACCTTATAAATCTGATTTTAGCTGTATGAGTGCACATTACTCAGGCCTTTACTTTGGTGCATCTTTGTCGGCCCTTTGTGAATTAGGAAATGAGAAAGGGTATTCCCTTATTGGGTGTAATCAAGCCGGTAATAATGCCTATTTTCTGAAAAATAGCTTACTAGAAGGATTCCAACCCATGTCTCCAGAAGAGGGTTTTGTAAAGTCTCGATTCAGACAAGCTCGTAGCCAGAGTGGTAAACTAACTTTTGCTGGTGAAGTTAATAGGATAAAGGAAATTACTGGTTTACCCGTGGTAAATACACGCACTAGTCTAATTGAAGCAATTTAGTATAAACGCCTTATTTAATTAGGCTGATTTTAAGCAAGCTTTTCGGATCAACATGAATTTAAAAACGGCTCAGGCAATCTATAATCGAAAACTTAATCAGGAAACTCAGACATGGTCGGGGCGATTGAAAGTTCGACTGATTAACATTATATTTAATCAAATTAAAAAGACGAACCCTCTAGTTGAGGCATTTGTTGGCCAATTTAAATTACATATACCTTTTTCGCATGAATTGCCATTTATCATAAAATCATCACCTTATTATTCGACAAATTTAGCTCGAATTGCTGAGCAAGTTAATCGAAAGTATTCGGATTTGAAATTTATCGATATTGGAGCAAATATAGGAGACTCTGTTGCTCTCTTGCGTAGTAAAGCAACGTTTCCTATCTTATGTATTGAAGGAGATCCTTACTTTTTTTCAATTCTTCATAAAAATGCTACTAACTTTGCAGATGTGTATCTATCTAAAACATATGTAGGGGAAACCGCTGGGGAGTTAAAAGCAAAATCTGTAGAAGTGGGTGGCACGGCTCATTTAAGCCAAGCTGGATTAGAAGCGGATACAATTCATATAAAAAAACTTTCCTCTATATTGGCTGGTAATCCGATATTTAAATTATCAAAAATGTTAAAAATTGATACAGATGGTTTTGATAATAAAATATTAAGAGGTTCAATCGATTTCATAGAAGCTGCCAAACCTGTTGTTTTTTTTGAATATGACCCTTTTTTCTTAGCTCAACAAAATGATGATGGTATATCGATCTTTGATACACTTGCTACAAATGGGTATCAGAATATATTGATTTATGAAAATTATGGTGAGCTAATGCTTTCAGCTGACTTGAAGGATAAAAGGCTTTTAGAAGACATTAATTATTTTTTTACAGGGCGTAAAGGTTTAATGTATTGTGATATTTGTGCATTTCATAAGGAAGATAATGACCTGTTTAATAAGATAAGGGAATCTGAAATTAACTTCTTCAGTCAAGCACGTATCTGAAATAGCTTGAAAAGTATATCAATAAGAAATTATTGTTCAATGTGCTAATAGGAAATAGGCTATAAAATTCATGAGAATTTTTTTTGACCATCAGACCTTCTCGCTTTTAACATATGGTGGTATACCACGCTATTATGCCGAACTGATTAGGGGTATTAATTCTACTCCTGATAATAGCGCTTATTTGCCTCTTCTTGTTTCAAATAATATCCATCTGCGTGAAACAAATATAGCGGTAAGACCATTTTTTGCAAATATTAGGATACCGAAAAAACTTCAGTCAATATATTACTTGAATCGACAGTACACTATTTATAAGCTGAATCAGCAACCTTATGATGTTTTTCATGCAACATATTACGATCCTTATTTTCTGCCTTATTTAAAGAAACGCCCCTTTGTTGTTACATTTTTAGATATGATTCACGAAAAATTTGGTACTCAGTTTAGTGAATTAGCTTATAATGGTGTAATTACAGAACAAAAGCGTCTTCTAGCTAATCGTGCTGACCGAATCATTGCTATTTCTGAAAGCACTAAGAATGATATAGTCGAATTATTGAATATTGCCCCGTCTAAAATAGATGTAATTTATTTAGGTAGTTCATTGTCGCCAGAGCCACTTAAACCATCTAGTCGCATATCCGAGCCCTCTTTTTTGCTATTTGTAGGTAATCGAAGTATGTATAAAAATTTTATATTTTTTTTGAAGGCAATTCATCCGGTATTAAAAAAATATAAAATCAAGCTTTTATGTGCGGGCGGAGGAGAGTTTACGAAGGCCGAAAGAGCTTTAATTCAATCCTTAAATGCTGACCTCCTCGTTGAACAATGTTCAATTAATGATCAAACTTTGCCCATACTTTATCAAAAGGCACTTGCATTTATATTTCCTACTCTATACGAAGGTTTTGGAATTCCTGTGTTGGAAGCATTTGCCTGCGACTGTCCATGTGTGGTTAGTAATGTGAGCTCATTACCTGAAGTGGCTGGTGATGCTGCGTTATATATAGACCCTACAATGTCAGATTCTATTATATACGCTGTTGAGCGTTTGGTAAATGATTCCAACCTGCGTGAAACATTAATTCAAAAAGGCCGTAAGCAATTGACTAAATTCTCTTGGCAACATACAGTTGCCGAAACTCTTAGTCTTTACAAAAATATTAGCTAATCTTAGCTTTTATAAATAGTGCCAAAATGAATGAGTGACCTAAGATGTAGAGTTTTGGGTTGACATTATATCAGGCTGAAAATAACGCCTAAAAGCGGCATTGCCATGAAAAATGCACTTATATCTGTAATTACAGTTGTTTATAACGCTCGTCCAACATTAGAATCTACGATTCAAAGTGTTCTTTGTCAAGACAAAAACCTGGTTGAATATTGGATTATTGATGGTGGAAGCACTGATGGCTCGATTGATCTCATACGTAAGTATGAACACCAACTTGCCGGATGGTGTAGTGAGCCAGATAATGGTATTTATGATGCTATGAATAAAGGTATTGATAGAGCAAATGGTAAATGGATTTATTTTCTAGGGGGAGATGATACTCTAAGGCCTAACGTGCTAAAACAAATAGAGCCTTATTTGGACCCAAAATACTCTATTGTATTCGGTGATGTAATGTTTGATAACGGACATCGAATGCGCTCATTTTTGGGTCCTAGAACTATTTTCCAAAATACTGTACATCATCAAAGTGCATTTTATAATTCATCATTATTTGTCAACTTTCGCTATGATAAGTCACTAACGATAGTATCTGAATACGATGTTCATTTACGTTTATATATACAGAAAGCATACACACGTTATGTTTCTATGATAGTAGCAGATTGTGCGACAGGAGGAGCAAGTAGTGAATTATCAAAATCATTAACAGAAACAAATCAAGTACGGGCGCGATATATAAAAAATAAATGGAAGAATAAGCTTCTTTCCTGTTTTTTAAGACTCTACTATATCCAAAAAAAAATTAGATACCTAATTTATGGCCATCGAGTATAATAACCATCAATCATATATAATATTTTATATCTAAAATTTTGCAGGCTTGTCGTGTATATTTTTAACAATAGATTTATATAATCATTACGTTATTGTTATGAACCAAGTTATTTAAAGTTTGTTTGCCAAATAGACATTATTATAGTAAAACCAATGCATCAACCCCTTATATCAATTATTATAACAATACTTAATGGTGAAAAAACATTAAGCCATTGCTTAGCAAGTATTGAATCTCAAACTTTCTCCGACTACGAATTAGTTATTGTAGATGGCGGCAGTAAAGATCGTACAGTACAGATTATTAATGAAAGCCCCATACTCAATAAAACAATACGAGTATTGCCGGGGATTGGTTTGTACGCAGGTTTAAACGCAGGTATAAAGCTATCAGTTGGGAAATGGCTTTATTTCATTGGCGCTGACGATGCACTAAGTAGCCCCGATATACTACAGAAAGTGTCTGAAATAATTAAAAATATAAAAAATAATATCAAGGTTGTTGTTGGCAGTGTTGAGTGTATAAAACAAGGAACTTTGCTTCAACCAATGTTTGGATCGCCTTACTGGATGCGCCATCAGGTACATCATCAAGGGATGTTTTATGATAGAAATATTTTTAATAATTCATTGTATAATGAAACTATGCGAATAGCGTCAGATTATGAATTTAATCTAAGACTGGCATTGATAGGCATACCTCATCAAGCAATGGATATTGTCATTTGTAATTTTGGTGGCGATGGTATCAGCGAAAACCAGATGGAACATGGTTATAAAGAAATGCAGAAAATTCACCAGCAACTTTTTAAAGGTATTGGCCGCCATTGGGCAATGAATTATTTTTGGTTAAGGCGTAGTATGAGTGCAATATTAAGACGATATAAACTTTCAAAGCTGAGCATGGGGCTCAAGAAAGTCTTTGGGTAATAGTTGGATGTTGGGCCTAAAAATTAGGATCACACTATTTTATACACAAACTTGTATAAAGTTTAGTAGTTTTTAATATAGAGGGCGAACTCGAGAAACAAAGATGGATATTAATTTTGGCATATTACCTGTTCTTTTTGGCTGGGCGACTGCGCTATTTATTGTGTATGCATTATTGTATAATAAATATATTTACTCGATAATAGATCCTCTTTTTATGTGGATTTTTACCACTGCTTTTTCAAGTGTTTTAGCTATTCAAATTATTCCTACATTACAAGATCTTCTTCACTTCTTTGGATGCCAAATTGCATTATGGGCAGGCTTTGCAATAGCATATCGTAAAACTAATTATTTAGATTCAGGTCTAAACCAAACTGGACAGGTTTATGAATTTTCTGATCAATTACTTCTTCGGTGGATTACTTATACACTACTTGGTGTTTACATTTTATCAAATATAATTATAGGATATAATAAAGGTTTCGCTTTACTATCAGACGCTCCAACACAATCGAAAATTGCTAATTTTCAGGAAGGATTTGGCTTATTTAGGAAAATAAACTGGAGCACTGGTACATTTGTCAGCACTGGTCTTGTATTTATGTATTTTTTGAAAAAAAGACAAATAGATTTACTGTTTTTACTGATAGTAATTCTTTTACATACTTTAGACGGATCTAAGACGGCACTCTTGCAAGTTATTATTTCAATAGGAATTGTACTTTACCACCCAGCATTCTCTTATAATAAAAATGCGTTAAAAAAATTTCAACGATATTTGCCAGTAATTTTTTTGGGTATTATGGGCATTTTTTTTACGGTGCTTATAAAGGAGAACAATGGTTATGAAGAGGCTTTTTTAGCTTTTATAACTCGTCTATTATATAGTGCTGATTCTGTTTTGTATTTTTATATGCCTGCTAATGTCGATTATTTTGCTGACTATTCCTTTTGGGACTATTTCCCCCGTTTGGTAAATCCAATTCTTGGTTTCCTTCGCTTAGCGCCTTACCAAGAAGCCCTTGGAAATACAATGGTTGATAATTTACGCCCGCCAGGTTACGTGCAAACAAATGTTACAGTTGGCCCTAATGCACCATTTTATATTGAAGGGCGTATCTATTTCTATTATTGGCTAGCCTTTCCTTACAGCTTACTGGTGGGGTATTTATATGCACTAATTAGAAAGCATTTTTTTTCGCTTACTCGTACCAGTGCTTTCTACTTTGTTTATATGGGTAGTTTTTGCCACTTGGCTTATGCTTTGATTGTCGATGTTAATCTTGCCATTACTCAATCGTTTGATTTAGCATTCTTTGTTATTCCACCTTATATAGTACTTAGTTTTTTGCTAACTAGCAAACTAACTATACGATTAAGCCCATTTCTATTTAAATTCTACAAAAATAATTTAAATTTATAAGATGACCCGGATCAGTGTTTGTATGGCTACTTATAATGGGGAGCGATTTATCCGAGAACAAATTGAGTCGATTCTTCCCCAATTGGGATTTGATGATGAATTAATTGTTTCAGATGATGCCTCGACGGACAGTACGCTAACAATTATTCGTCAATTTGCCGATAACCGCATTCGCATAGTAACTAACCATTCCTCTCGGTCAGCAACTCGGAATTTTGAGAATGCTTTGCATCATTCTACTGGTGATATAATTTTCCTGTCTGATCAGGATGACGTCTGGTTCTTCAATAAAGTAAAAACAATGATGACCTATTTGCACAATCACGATTTGGTTGTTAGTGATTGTGATTTCATTGATGAAAAAGGCCAGCTACTTGGGGGATCATTTTTCGAGCACTTTCATTCAAATGCTGGCTTGTTGAAAAATTTTGTTAAAAATACCTTCTTAGGGAATTGCATGGCCTTTCGTCGTACTCTGCTTGACCGGGCATTGCCCTTTCCCAAAGAATTGCACGAGGCAACTCGCTATTTAGTTTACCAGGATGTCTGGTTAGGATTATTAGCAAACTCTCTTTTCCGGGTTGTATTTATACCTGAAAAACTATCCTGTTTTCGGAGGCATGCCAATAATGCCAGCCCTACTGAAATGACTGTTAGTAGCCCGCAGCCCTTAGGTCATAAACTTTTTGGAAGAATTCTTTTAGCCATTGCTCTGCTAAAACGAGTTTCAAATATTGCTTAAACCTAGATTATGCGTATTCTATTATATAGCATCAGCTATTCCCCTGAAGTAGCTGGATCTGGGCGCTTTAATGGTGAACTCACTAAGTGGCTTGCAGAACAGGGCCACCATGTTGACGTGATAACAGCTCATCCATACTATCCTGAGTGGAAGGTTAGGAGTGAATATCGGCATAAAGGTTGGTTTACCGAGAAAGCGGACAACCTGTCTGTTTTCCGGACCCCACTGTACGTACCCGAACACGTAACAGGGAAAACTCGAATTTTACATGAGTTGTCATTTGCAATCAACTCATTAGTGCATTGGTTAAGGGTATTATTTAGACGATATGATGTATTAATAGGCGTTTGTCCACCACTTCTGGCTGGCTGGGTGCCTTATATATTTAGCCGGCTCAAAAAAACGCCATTTGTATTCCATATCCAGGACTTGCAGGTTGATGCCGCTCGTAATTTAGGTTTAATTAAAAATAAACAGCTGCTCAGCTTCTTAGATAGCATAGAACGATATTTATTGCGTAATGCTGAATGTGTATCGAGTATTAGTGAAGGAATGAAACGTAATATCCTTTCTAAAGGAACACCTGCAGCTAACTATTTTATGTTAGAGAATTGGACAGATATAGATACAATGCGCCCTATTCCAGCTCAGGAATCTTTACGGACTGAATTAGGATTCAGCGGAACTGATAAAATAGTGCTTTACTCGGGTAATATAGGTGAAAAGCAAGGCCTGGAAATTTTGATCGAGGTCGCAGCCCAGCTAAGCCAATATTCAGACATAACTATTTTGGTTGTGGGTGAAGGTGTTGCCCGAAAAAAATTGGTTGAACAGGCAGAACAGAAGATGCTAAAGAATATACGTTTTTTAGCTCCAATACCTTATTCTGAGTTGCCCCGCATGCTATCTATTGCAGATATTCATTTGGTGATTCAAAAGCGGGCAACATCTGACTTGGTTATGCCGTCAAAGTTTGTAAACATACTATCTGTAGGTGGTGGTGCTATTGTTTCTGCTGACACTAATACCTCGTTGAGAGATATTATTGTTGATAATCAATTAGGATGGGTAGTTGAACCCGAACAAGCAGATAAGCTAGCCAATGAAATTCTTCTAGCCCTTCGCTCTCCTCAATTACATCAATACCGGCTCAACGCTCGAAAATATGCAGAAGATCATCTCAGCAAACAAGCTATTCTCCCTCGTTTTGAAGCAATGCTTTCAAAATTAGTAAATAGCTATTCGTAATGACCATAAGCCTATTTATGCTTAGCGAAAAATAACAGAATCATTTGCCAGAAAATTGGATTGTAACTCTGCCGATCCATTATATGTAATAGGGTCACCAGAACTCGTACCAATTGTGCGTGGAGTCAACAGAACAGAGCCAATGCCATTCGCGAAAGCTACATCGACAGTTATACCAACAATATCAACATAAGCAGCATTAGTCGTTGTTCTATCTAGTATGACAACAGTAACTGAAGTTGGGCTGAACAAACCATTATAACTTTGTGTGACCAGCAATTGGGCTTGAAAAGATAGAGTGGCAGCTGCCTGGGTGCCATAAGAGCCCGCTTCTACAACTCCGTCGATCCAGATACGATAGCTACCACCGTTTGTATTGTTAATGGTCGTAGGACTAGCTAATGAAAAACGTAGAATAGCTGTTGTTGAGCCAGTTGGTGTCTGGCCAATGGCAATGAAACTAGTGAAAAGTTGTCGGATACGCCCTCCTTTTTTTTCAAATGCCTGATCACTATTAAACTGCACATTATCGGCACGGCGAAGAAGGTTCTGGGAAATAACATTGCGATTGTCAGTAATATCAGTGCAAGTAATTACCGAATTATTCAAATAACCGTTAGCCACTTGTGTTCCTCCACCTACAGGAGCATGGTACATTACAAGTCGATTTCGTTCAGTAGGATTCGGTAAGCTAATCTGACATGTAAAGCCTTTTACTCCGCAATTTGTAACATCAATGAGCTCAGTAGCTGGGGACGTGTTATTCGCTAAAACCACTTTAAGTTCATTGTTCTCAAAACCTCCCAGAATGGCTTTTAAAACTCGCGAAAATGATTCGATGGTAGCCAGTATACGCAAATTTACGGTGTATCGTACGCATAGAATCGCAGTTTCGTTTGTACCTGCACTGGCAGTAAGTCGACTTATATAGCCCTGAAAATTGAGGCTATTAGTCCCTAGTAGCACCATAGCTGGTTGCCTCTTCTCATAATTTTGTAATGATGTACCAGTAATATCTACTACACCCATTGATCCGACTCCACTCGAAAGCGTCTGAAATGAACTCGATACCGTGAAACTTGTCCCTGTTTCTGATAGATCTCTTGTATAAGAGAAGATTACTGACGTATTTGCACGAATTAGACATTCGTGTATAAAAAACTCTTCACTACGAATATTGAGTAGACCAATCGAGCCAAACCCACCATTGGCTGAAGGTGTATCATTCATTTCGAAATAACAGTGGCGGATACCACAACTTAATCCACCATTATTGGTTAAAGCAAATAATACGCCGATAGTAGATCGACTGTTACGATCTGATGTTAAAAAGGAAAAATTCTCGCAACCCGATAGAGACGAGCCACTGAAATCAAAAATAGCTCCTCCGGTGCTACCAAAAATGATAGTATTCAAATAGGAACCACCATCACCCGTAAGCCAGATTCCATTAGTATTTGTCAGGTTGATTGGACTGGCGAGATAATAATAACCAGCCGGGAAATAAACAGTAACACGATAAATTGTTGCTGGGCTACCAGGCGCACTACGAGTTTTTGCATAGTCAATAGCTCGTTGAATAGCCGGTGAATCATTGGTAGCACCATCACCAATTGCTCCAAATTGAGCATCCTTTACATTAATAGGCATGTAATATGTATTTTATGGACAATAAGTACTTAATTGTGACGATAAGTAAAATAAACCTGTCTCCTATATGAATTGTTGCTTTTTATATATAATTTGATTTTTTTTGGATAAAATATTCAGAATATGAAAAATAATATACACACACTGACGCTTTGGGTTTTAACAAGTATTACGGCTTGGGCTCAAACTAATTATGTCGCCACAACCCCATCTTCAGCTACACCTGGCTCAGATAATACACTTGTGGGCGTAGGTGCTGGTAATTTAAATATGAGTGGTGCGAGTAACCTGTTCATTGGGCGTGGAACTGGTATTCAGAATATGAACGGTACACAGAATGCATTTGTGGGAGCTTCAGCCGGTAATCAGAATACAGCTGGACAAAAGAACTCATTTGTTGGGTACGGATCCGGCTACAGCAATACAACTGGTAATAATAATACATTTATCGGTTCAGAAGCTGGGTATACTAATGGTAGCGGTTTTAATAATGCATTTGTTGGGCAACGTACGGGCTATTTTAATTCTCAAGGTAGTAACAACTCTTTCTTCGGAACGGGTGCTGGTTACTCTAGCACACAGGGGAGTGATAATACCTTTATAGGCTCAGATGCAGGAGGAGGAAATACAACAGGAGGAGGAAATACATTTTTAGGCTCGTTAGCTGGGGCATCAAATGGGGGCGCCAATCAAAATACCTTTATTGGAAAAAGTAGTGGATTGAGCAATACAGGTAATAACAATACTTTTTTGGGTTACGAGACAGGGAAAACGAATACCATCGGTACCAATAACGTTTTTATTGGTCTTCAAGCTGGCCTGAATAACTCCACTGGTATCAGTAATGTATTTACAGGCTCATTTTCTGGATACTCGAATTCGACAGGAGGCTTTAATGTATTTGTCGGGCCAACAGCTGGAGCGAATAATACCACGGGGAGCTATAATATGTTTCTAGGTAATTCGGCTGCTAGTACGAATACCACAGGTAGCTACAATATGGCTATTGGTGATGGTGCTGGATTTAAGAATAATGCTAATCAAAATACATACATTGGTACTCATGCTGGATTTAATAATCAGTCTGGAAACAACAATGTATTTATTGGTCAAGATGTTGCTGGTGGGATTATTAGCGGTAGTAATAATACATTTATTGGCTGGCAAGCCAACAGTGCTGGTGCAAATGCTAGTAGCCTTACAAATGCTGGAGCTATTGGAGCTAATGCCCAAGTGTCAATATCTAACGCACTTGTTCTCGGTAATAATGCTAATGTTGGTATTGGCACCTCGGCTCCCGCTAACAAGCTGGAAATTACCCAGGGAACGGCTGGTAACAGCGGCTTACGGTTTACAAACCTCACCTCTGGATCAACGGCTAGTGCTCTTAACCAAACGAAGTTCTTAACTGTTAATGCGCAGGGTGATGTAATTCTGGGTAGCCTCGGAGGAGCACGAGTCGGTGCGGATGAAGGAACTGCTAGCTGGGAAGTAACCGGTGATAATATCCAGAATACGAATACGGGGGGTGTTGTGATCGGTCCTGGCGTCAGCAAGACGCCGGCTGGCTATCGATTATATGTAGCTGATGGTGTATTGACCGAGAAAGTGAAAGTGGCTGTTAAGAGCACCAATGACTGGTCTGACCGGGTGTTTGACCAAGGCTATCGGCTGAAAAGCCTATCGGAAGTGGAGTCTTATATTCATCAGGCCAAACATTTGCCAGGTGTGCCTTCAGCGGAAGAAGTTGTTAAAGAGGGTGTAGATGTTGGACAAATGCAGGCGAAACTACTCGAGAAAGTAGAAGAGCTTACACTTTATGTAATTGAGTTGAAAAAACAGAATGATGCTTTAAAACAGAAGAGCACTCAGTTAGAGAAACGTATCAATAAACTCCACTCTAAAGCCCGCAAGTAATATGAAGCTATTAACTATACTAGCGGGGTGCTGTCTAGCATTGAATAGCCAGGCACAGAGCCCTCCGAAAAACCTTCGGATTCAACTGAGTTATGAGAAGGCCGGTCAATACCTTCAGCAAGCTGTTGAAACCATAGAAGCTTCAAATACGATAGGTTTGGCCAGTACTGTCGACTATAAAGCGGGTCGTTCTATTACGCTGATGGCTGGTTTTGAAGCCAAATCGGGAAGTACATTTACCGCGAATATTCAGCCCGTTACTAGTGAAGGTGAGATTTCATTGCAATTGAAAGCATACCCTAATCCATTTGAGCATTCTACAAGAATTGATTATTACCTTCCTGCTGATGGAGTTGTCAACTTGTGGGTTATAGATGCGCAGGGTAAAATAGTCGGGCAGTTAATACAGGGAGAGAACCAATCAGCTGGTAAGCATCAAGTGGAATGGAAGCCTTCAGCTTTGGATGCAGGCATATATATACCCATTATTGAAGCCAATCAGCAGAAAGTGACTACTCGTATCGTAAAGAAATAATAGGAAACAACTTCATTCATAAAAAAGGCCCGTGTTTACTGCACGGGCCTTTTTTATGAATATCTATATCCTTTTCATAGTGCAATGTGTGAATGTGAAGAGAAAGACTGAACACGCAAACTCAAAAAGTAAGAGGGTTAGCAATAAAGACGAACTTAAGGCATTATTATTGTGAGTTCATTTTCTCACTCTACCCGACAATCAATGCATAATTGTTTAAGGTCAGGTTTCTTACACTACTTTGTTGGTATACTCACCGGTTTTGCTTCTTCCGCGCAGGCTCAATCAATCCGTCAACCTAATTATTACACTGCTGAAATAGGAACCTATGTATCTTCCTCGACAGAAACTCCATTTTGGTTAAGAGCGAATCAATATGGTATTGTTCCCAATAGGTCACCTTTGGTGACATTTCGGGCTGGTGTCTATAGTGGTTATGACACCACTCAACATAATACAGGAAGGTGGCATGACTCAAAGTATGATTTTGCTTATGGGCTTAATGTAGTTGTTAATGCGACTCAAAATCAATTAGCCTACGAACATAATGTGTTATTGCATGAGGCCTATGTAAAAGTACGTCGTGGTATTTTCGAACTTTATGTCGGCCGGCAGCGGGAAAAATTTGGCCTGGCTGATTCGACATTGTCAACAGGTTCATATGCCTGGTCAGGAAACGCAATGCCTGTTCCTAAAATCCAAATCTCTATTCCCGTTTTCACGCCAATTGGTTTTACAAAAGGCTGGGTCGCTGTTCAGGGTACGTTTGCACATGGCTATCTGGATGCCCAAGGGTATATTAAAAACACCATGCTGCACCAAAAGTCGTTGTATCTGCGTGTAGGCCGGGAGCGGGATCCTGTGCGGGTGTATGGAGGAATTAATCATCAGGCCGTTTGGGGAGGGCAGGCAACCGATCCTACGGGTATTCCAGGAACAATTCCGGTAGGTGGTAAACTCCCAAATGGTTTACTCAACTATCTGTACGTAGTGAGTACGATTAATTCGGGCCGTACGGATACGCAGCAATACACCTATTTTGATTTGACAAACCGGGTAGGTAATCACCTTGGTTCGGTCGATCTGGCCGCTGAGTTCGATCTGGTACGTCATACCTTATATATGTATAGACAAAATTTATACGAAGATGGCTCGTTGTTCTATTTACTGAATATAGCAGATGGCTTGAATGGCATTCGATTACGGCGGAATGATCCCAATGCAATTGTGCGGGATTTTCTGTTTGAGTTTTTGAATACAACCAGTCAAGGGGGGCCTGTATTTGTTCTTGATGATCCTGATAAGCGGGGGAAAGATGATTATTTTAACCATCAACAGTATCGGGATGGCTGGGCTTATCGCCAGCATACGATCGGCACGCCTTTTATTGCCCCTGCTCTTGGCGCACAAGATCAATACCCCTATGGAACATTCACCAGAAATAATAGAGTATATGTCTTTCATGTGGGGATGGCTGGAAGTCTGCCAATACAGGGAAGTCTGCTGACGAGCCCTATTGCGTATCAGGTGAAGTTGTCATTTAGTCGAAACTTAGGTACTTATGACAATCCTTTTCAAACTATTCGGAACCAGTTTTCGGGATATGCAAGTATAGTAGCTCCTTTAGACATTTTAGGGGGCATTGACCTGACCGGGAGTATTGCTACAGATGCTGGAACATTGTATCAGAATGGAGTAGGGGGATACATTAGCCTGAAGAAAAACTGGCAGGCCCGATAGAAGGATAGACTGCTTATTAAACCTATTAACAGATCATGTCAACAAATAGGATAAAAATCACTACATTGCGAGGCATTCTGATGAACCGTAGGATAATTTTAAGAAATGACGCCAATTTCAGGCATTATATTAGCCCTACTAGCGTGAATAAGTAGTAGACAGGTCCGCACATTAAATCAATAAATATGAGGCATCGTTATTCCATATTGTTCTTTCCGCTCCATGTAATAGTTGATTTCCTGAGCCTGAATGCGGCTTTTATTGGTGCGTATGGAATAAAGTTTGGAACAATTGATCCCGTTTTTGAACCACCTTATGCTACCTTATGGTGGGTTTTTAATTTGATCTGGTTAGCTGAAATTCTATTATTTAAGCCCTATATTTTTCCCCGTCAGCTATTTAAGGCTGACCATTTAATCAAAAAAATGTTTGTACTGATGGCCGTTCATATGGCTGTCATTGCCTTATATTGGGTTGCTGTTAAAGGGTATTATTATTCACGAGAGCATTTAGCCATTACTTATGGAATATTTGCCAGCCTGGGAATAGCCTTTCGGATCGGTGGGTTGATCTTTTTAAAGGAATATCGCGCCAGAGGGTACAATAACCGCAAATATATTGTGGTAGGGTACGGTAAATTGGCAACGACAATCCGCGGTTTTTATGACGCTCATCCTGAAATGGGATTCCATTTCTACGGCTATTTTGATGAACCCACAACCGATACCGCTAATTTGCTGAGAGGTGGTTACGATCAACTTCTTGAATATGTTCGTATTAATCAAATCGACTGTGTCTATTGTTGTATGCCTTACATTGATAATGGTCGCCTAAAGGATATTGTAGACGATGCTGAAGAAGTTGACTATCAGGTAAAACTTTTGGTTGACTTTAGAGGATTTCTGGCAAGGGGTGCTTCTGTTGAGTACCATGATATTCTGCCAGTACTGAATCTGTCGTCGCAGATGCTGGCTGATTTCCAGGTTAATACCCTTAAACGAGGATTCGATATCGCTTTCTCGCTGGGTGTACTGCTTTTTGGTGCTCCTATTTTTTTGGTAATGGCGCTTATAACCCGGCTAACCTCAGAAGGGCCGGTGCTTTATGCGCAGGAGCGTATTGGTCGTAATGGGAAGCCCTTCCATATCTATAAATTCCGTAGCATGTATATCAACGCGGAGGCTAATGGGCCAGTGTTGTCGGCAGGCAATCGTGATGGCCGTATTACATCGTGGGGATGGTTTATGCGTCAGACCAGACTGGATGAATTACCTCAATTTTTTAACGTACTCAAAGGGGATATGTCTGTAGTTGGGCCACGTCCAGAGCGACAGTTCTTTATTGACCAGATTGTTGAAGTAGCTCCTGAATATCGCACATTACTTAAAGTTAAACCAGGGATTACGTCTATTGGCCAAATCAAATTTGGCTATGCTGCTAATATTGAAGAAATGGTGCAGCGTTTACGATATGATCTACTCTATCCTGAGCGTCGGTCTTTCCTGTTTGACATGTGGATTATTGCCCAAACGGTTCGGGTGATGGTACAGGGCCGTGGTAAGTAGCTGCTAAAGCGGCTGGCACTAGTCCATCTTTTTTCTCTCTTTATGAGAATTTCCTTTTTCGGTATTTGTTGGCTGTGTTTTCTGGTTGGATGTACTTTTGCATCATACGGACAACGAATTAATCAATATTCGGCTGAAGTAGGTGGAATGGCTTCATCTGATCAAACGCCGTTCTGGTTACGTGCCAATCAATATGGTACAGTTCCTCTAACTACGCCATTCCTGCGTCTGAATGTCAATCTACATTCCGATTACCGGCCAACTGACAGCACAGGTTATCGCCCTAAATCAGATTGGGGGTACGGTTTAACTGTTGTAGCTAATGCTGGGCAAACCAGCCAGTTTTTACTCCCGGAAGCATACATCAAAGGCCGATTAGGGGCGTTTGAATTTTATGCTGGTCGTCGAAAAGAAATCGTTGGACTGGTTGATACACTCCTGACAACTGGGGCTTATGCGTGGTCAGGGAATGCACTTCCGATTCCTAAAATCCAGATTAGCCTGCCAACCTTTACACCGATTCCATTCACAAAAGGAGTTATATCTGTGTTAGGTGCCTGGGCACACGGCTGGTTCGAAAATTCGGACCGTTTAGTAAAGGATTCTTACTTACATCATAAATATTTCTATTTGCGAGTAGGTAAACCATCCTGGCGGGTTCGTCTCTACAGTGGATTTAATCACCAGGTTATCTGGGGTGGGTATGCTGATCCTAAAGTATTGGGTCCTGTTGTTGCCGTAGATGGAAAATTGCCATCGAGTTTACGATACTACCCGAACGTAATTTTAGGAACGAGGGGCAATGATTTCGCTACTGATAATAACCTTACTTCATTTGAAGATAACCGCATCGGCAATCATTTAGGCTCTCTCGATATAGCCGCCGATGTTGACTTCAATTCCTGGAACCTCTATATCTATCGGCAATTTCCATATGATGACGGATCGTTATTTTATGGGACAAACATTCAGGACGGGCTCAATGGGTTACGGATCAAGAACCTGACTGAGCCAACCGGATCAGCATTTTTCCTGCGTCAGTTTACATTTGAATATCTGTTCACAGGTAGTCAGGGTGGAGCTGAGTTTGTCATTGACGACCCTGAGCGCCGTGGACGTGATAATTATTTCAATCATAGCCAGTTTGTTGACGGCTGGACCTACTTTGGGCGTACAATAGGTACTCCCTTTTTAATGCCCAGAGCGGAAGTTAATCCGGATTTATCTACGTTTAGTAGCGCTATTGCCAATAACCGGGTTAGCGTGTTTCATGTTGGGTTTAGTGCTTTGTTGTTTAATGCAATCGATTTAACAACACGGCTGTCATATAGTATTAATGCCGGAACGTACGACATACCATTTGTCAATCTTCCCCGTCAGTTTTCGGGTTTACTAACTTTAGGGGTACCTATCAATATTTTGGGTGGTGCGGTAATTAATGGATCGATTGCGGCTGACGCCGGAAAATTACTGCCAGGAAGTGTTGGCGCTTATCTGGGTCTCAAGAAAACGGGTTTTCTGGGTGGCCAACCATCACGAACTAAACCAGTTACAAATCCGACGAGACGCTCAGTTCCTGAAACGCCGAACTACCGTTGGTAATAACAATTGACAGCCGCTTCAGATCGCCAGCTTTTTTTAGCTAATTTCGAACGAACGGGTATTATCTATAAGGTAGCTAGCTTTATTTTTGTGCGTAAATAATAAGTAGAGTAAGCGTAAAACATGTGCGTGAGGATGGTGCGGATGAACAAAATATGGAGTACAATAAGTGTATTAGTCCTGCTAAACCTTATTCTTTCCTGTGGCCAGAGTACACAGAAGCAATTGGATAAGTCAGCGAATGCCCTGCGCACTTGTGCCGATGAGCAAATACTAACATCCAACCAGCAAACAACGATTCGTCAGCAGATTAATGCCGATGAAAAGGCTCAGCAGATTGAGCGCATTTTTCAGCAGAAAGTTCGCGAGGGGTTAAATGGGAATGTGCTCGTGGCTCAGAAAGGCATGGTTCTCTATAAACATTGCTTTGGACTGGGCCATTTTGAACGAGGTGCCCGCGATACACTGGTCGAAGACTCTAAATTCCAGTTGGCATCTCTCTCGAAAACCTTTACCGCCGTTGGAACCCTTAAATTAATTGAGCTCGGTAAGCTTAATTTTGAGGATACCATTCAGAAATTCTACCCGGAATTTCCCTATCATGGCATTACCATTCGTCAGTTGCTGAGCCACCGAAGCGGCTTACCCAATTATCAATATGCCTTCGACGATAGTATGAAGGTGAATTTCTACAAAAAAGAGAAGCCATACCCGACCAATGCGACTATTATGCACTGGTTTGCAACGGTCAAACCAACACCGCACGCCTACAACGTACCGGGGAGAGGCTTTAGCTACAGCAATACCAACTACATGGTTCTGGCGTCCATAATCGAAAAAGTGACAGGCAAGAGCTATGAAGCCTATATTCATTCGGCAATTTTTGAGCCTCTGGGCATGCACCAGACCTTTGTTGCTACCACTAAAAACGACTCACTAAATTACCACCGGACCGCCGGTTATCAATGGAATAGGCGAATACCCAAAGATTATTACGACGATGTAGTAGGCGATAAAGGAATCTATTCGACAATTGGCGATTTGTTCCGTTGGTATCGGGCGCTTAACGGTGATTGCGTGTTGCAGAAAAAGACATTGAAAGAGGCTTTTATACCCCGAAGCTTCGAACGGAAAGGCGCGAAGAACTATGGGTATGGGTTTCGAATGATGTTGAACGACAGCAACCAACCTGAATTTATCTATCATTCAGGCTGGTGGAAGGGCTATAATACCATGTTCTGGTTTAGTCCCAAAGATGAGTATGTCATTATCATGCTCGGTAATAAGTATAATAAAACGGTCTATCGGGTCAAAGAACTCATTGATGTGTTGCATGGTGGTTCCAAAAATTCGGAGGTGACCGACGACGCTGAAGCCGAAATATGAGTAGAGCCGACCACCCGGTCGGCTTTTCTGTACTCATGAATGTCTGCTCATTGTTAACCCGTTGCCTTTTATGCGCGCCTTATTTGTTACGACGCTTTTGACTATGCTCCTTACGCAAACTGCCCGCTCGCAGGAAGTTCTGAAATTATGGCCCGATAATGCCATACCCAATGCCATTGCTGGCGTGCAGATTGACGAAAAAGCAGATCCCGGTAGTGATGGTATTATGCGTATCAGTAATGTGTCGGTGCCAACGCTTACCGCTTATTTGCCCGCCAAAGGAAAAGAGACAGGTGCAGCCGTAATGATTTGCCCCGGTGGCGGTTATTCGATTCTGGCGTCGGGACATGAGGGAGTCGATGTGGCTAAATGGTTCAATGAGATGGGCGTGACGGCTTTTGTGTTGAAATACCGCCTGCCTAATGAGAAAATCATGACCAATCAGCAGGAAGTTCCGTTGCTGGATGCTATGCAGGGCATGCTGCTGATTCGGCAAAATGCGGCCAAATATGGGATTGATCCCAATAAAATTGGTGTAATGGGCTTCTCGGCGGGTGGACATCTGGCCGCAACGCTTGCTACCCACTATCATCGGGGACCTAAAGCCAGTGAGCAATCCAAACCGAATTTCGCTATTCTCCTGTATCCGGTGGTAACCTTCGGTGATAAAGCGCACGTCGGTTCGCGGGATAAATTATTGGGTAAGTTGAATACCTCACCGGAGATGATTACTTACTATTCGAACGAGCTACAGGTAAGCAGCCAAACACCACCAACGTTTCTGGTTCACTCGGAAGACGATAAGGCCGTTCCGGTTGAAAACAGCATTAATTATTACCTCGCCTGCCTGAAAAATAACATTCCGGTTGAAATGCACCTTTACCCAAAAGGTGGACATGGCTACGGACTTCGCACCGCAAAATTCGGATCACTCAATACCTGGCCCGAAACCTGCAAAGCCTGGTTAATGGCCCTGACAGCTCCTAAACAGAATTAGCGTGTAGCTATTTCCCTATAAAGGAACCATAAGAGTAGCCATTCGCTACTAAGACTGGTGAGTGATTAACTTCGTACAGTTGAAGAACTGGCTAAGCAGGCACCGGATGCGTGTAGTGAGTGAGGTCAGGTTCTTCAACCTGACCTTTGCAGTTTAAGTAACCTCGCTATGTCGGTTTTAAGAAACCGATACCACATTACCGTTTAGTGCGTGAAGCCAGGTTTATTGACGAGAGGTCAAGTCTATTCAAGTGAGGTCAGGTTCTTCAACCTGACCTTTGCGGTTTCTTTAAACCGCCACAGCGAATCGTCGCCACTATGTCGGTTTAAAGAAACCGATGTCACATTACCACGAACAAAAGGCAATAACTTTTCCATCGACGTGAATAACGTCGTGTAGCCTTCCTGACATCAATAGATGGTTCGGCGTAGCCAAAAAGATCCTGCCATCGTGTGGTTGTTTGGCAATCGGGCGGACTGCAAATAGCCAAATCCACCCGGTAGTTGTCGCTAACCCACGAAAAACAACTGACATCCACCCCAATAAACGACGCTTAATAAAATAAGGTACGTTTAATAAATAGGCGATAACCATGATGATTTATGCCCAGCTGCATTCAATAACTTGCTGAATCATGGCGTGGCAACAAGCCCCGATGAATGCATATGCGAAAACTATCTACACAAACAGTAACGCTTTCTCTTTTATTACTGGTTGGCCTGTTCTGGCAATGCGAGGACATTCCGCCGGCAGCGTCCAGGCTGGTCTACGTGAGCGCCGACCAGAATGACATGGCCCGCCGGGTAACTACCGACTGCGCATTTCGGTATAACATCGCTAATACCTTTAAACGACTCAACAACGATGGGCAACGGGCGGCCATTCGGGCTGGGTTTGATCTGTGGCAAAAAGTCAATCCTAATCTCGGCTTTCTGGAATTACCGGAACGATCCGTGCTGGTGGTTAAGTTTGTCGATCCATCAGAAATACCCAATCAGACGGCTACGTCAACGGTGGGTTTAGTAAGAGGGGCGGCAACTGTGACTGGAGGGCTTCGTAAAGAAAGCAACGGGACCTACACCATTTTATTAAGCGACACCTACGACTGGAGCGAAACGGCGCTGACCAAGGCCATCGCTTACCATGCGGGTTTGTTTATGGGAATGGCCACCTCTACCGAATCGAGTTCGCTGATGTCGACGCTATTTGTCGGGCAATCAATTCGTGCTTCAAAAGCAGATTCCGCAGCAATCAATAAACTGTATACAACTACTTGCAAAGATCTTACTGTAAGCTATCTGCCGTTTACGCTGCAAGTAAATGGGCCAATTACTAAAACGGTCAAGTTAGATAAGCAGGGGACCATTTCAGTAAAAGCTACCGGACTCATCACTGTCGGTGTATTTGTTGGTATTACGGGGCCAGAAGGGAAAGATGGTCTATTTGGCTTTCCAATTCCTCAATATAGCATTGTACCAGACTTTCTCCATGCCTCCCTAATGTACAAACTCAACAATGAAGCGAACTGGCATTATTGTGGTAAAGAGTGTAGCTTTCCTACGACTGGAACACAATACGCTGATTTTACATTTGGGGTCAATGATCTCAATTTAACCGACAATACCGGTGCCTATACAGTAGTCGTGGATTACGTGAAATAACCTGAATTACCTTCCTCCTAGTTAGCCTTCTTCTGTTCCGTGAACTGCCGATCTGCCTGCTGGCTGTTGCTCCTGCTCCTTTCGGTGCCCAGACTTACGTGGGCGCAGGCGGCCCTGTCTGATAAATACCGTCAGCGAGCCGAGTCGCTTTATGATAGTAGTGATTACAAAGGGGCCATAATCTGGTACGAAAAAGCCTTTGGGCTGGTGCAGCATAGCGACCCCGTACGGGCAGCCAACCTCTGCGTTGACCTCAGCAGCATGGATTACATGAAGAACCATACCCGTAAGGCTACCGACCGTTGCCTGCTCGGGCTGCGCTACCTTAATCCCTTGAAAACGGCTCCCGACTCAATTCGTTTTAAGCTGTTTTCGAGTTTGGGAACGTACTACAAAGCACTATACCGAAAAGATTCTGCACTGTTCTATTTTCGCAAAGCCGATGCATTGTTAGCACAAAATCCACACATCGAACAGCAAATACCGCTGTATGTGTTATATCATTTTAATAACCAGGCGAACTGGTTTTTTAAAGTAGGTAATTATACAAGGGGTATAGTTTGCTTGACTAAAGCGGAGGAGATTTCTAACAAGTATGGATCTCCCAAAGAGATGGCATATGTAGAAAGTAATCTTGCGGGCTGTTATGATGCTATGGGCAATTTTAATGAAGCTCTATTTCATATATATCGAGCGGAAAAAATTTATTCGAATAATGATATTCAGAAATGGCGTTATACATCAGGTATTGGATTGACATTATATAATTTAAAGCATTATAGCGAAGCATTAGATTATTTTGTCAAAGCAGAACGATTGCTGACTGAATTACGTAAAAGGCCATCAGACTATTTGTCAGATCAAATTCATCTTTGGCGTATGATGAGTAGCTGCTATCGTGCAGTTAACCAATTGTCGACATCCGATCACTATATCGATCAGGCAACTCGCTTGCACTATCAATACATAGGTAATCAAGGATCTTCACTAGCTCAGGTGTTGCTAGAAAAGGGGAAACTCTATGAAGCGTGGAATGAGCCCGAACGGGCTCTAAGGTCCTATCAGGCTGCTATTCGGGCCGTTTGCCGCGATACAACCGGATTGACGAATAATTGGCGAAACCCTTCAGCTGAAACTGCTTCTGATGAAGCCACTTTACTACTGGCCGCTACCCATAAAGCGGCTGCTCTGAAAAAACAGTATGACGCCACACGCAAAAATACCTACCTGACCGCATCGGTTGACACCTACCGCTATTGTGTCGGACTTCAGCAGCGCATTCGGCATGGAATCGATACCGATCAGTCGCAGGTTATTTTTTCAGATCGCCAGTATGCGCTTGTACCCGATGCCATAGCCGCTACATTCGAAGCGTACCAGCATCAGCCAGGCACAGCGTTGCGAGAGGCCCTGTTTCAGCTTTTCGAGCAGGCACAGGCCAGTAGTCTGCGCGAAGCCTTCCGGTTGAATACCATAAAACCCCAGACTATACCGGGACCCATGCTCGAACGGGAGCAACGCCTGAAAAAACGGATCAGTGAGCTGAAAAAACGTTCGGTTAGCGATACGGCCGCGAGTACTGAACTTACGGCTTGCCAGCTCCAGTGGCACCAGCTCATGGAAACGTTCCGCCAGGATTATCCGGCCTATTACCGGCTCAACTATCAGTATGTGGTCATGAGTAGCCGAGACTTACAGCAGCAACTGGGCCATCAGGCTGCCTATGTTGCCTATGTTCGGCGGGGGGCTTCACTATTTATCCTGGTGGTTACCGATGGGGCCATTGATGTTATTCGTCAGCCCATTGATGCGGCTCGTTTCGATGAGCAGTTGATAAAATTGAGTCAGGAACTTTACCATGACCCCGTGCTGGGACGATACAACGGAACGGCCTATGCCGCAGGGTTGTATGCCGCCTGCATCGAGCCGATTCGGAAGCAGCTGGCGGGCAAAACACGACTCGTTATCAGCCGCGACTGGAGCTTTAATTTTTTGCCATTCGAAGTGCTTGAAACGGGCAGGCAGTCGCGGGATTACCTGACTCGCCATGTGGCTATCGCCTATGCCTTTTCGGCCCAGTCGTTTTTCGATGTACACCAACGTTCGGCCAGTACCAACCCCGTGCTGGTGATGGCCCCATTTGCGCGGGCTGAGGCACTTGAATCAACCGTCAACCGCCAGGGTACAGCGCAGACACTGGCATCGAGCGAAGCCGAAGCCCGTAGCATTGGTGGCGATGTGCTGATTGGCCTTGAAGCCAATTTGCCGAATTTTCTGCAAACAAGTTTCGATCGGCCGGTTATATACTTTGCTACGCATGCCAAAACCGACGACGCCGATCCGGCCAACTCCTACATCGCGTTTTATCCCGGCGAAACAGATAAACTTTATACCGACGACATCTATAATCTGTCGCTGACATCCACGGGACTGGCTGTGCTGGGGGCCTGCGAAACCGGGTCGGGCCAGATCAGGAAAGGAGAAGGAATTCTGTCACTGGCGCGGGCGTTTGCGTATGCGGGTTGCCCATCGGTTGTCACAACGCTCTGGAAAGCCAATGACGAAACCACATCTTTTCTGACCATTCGGCTCCACCATTATTTGGAGGAGGGCATGTCTACCGATCGGGCGTTACAGCAGGCTCGACTCGATTTTTTCGAATCGCCGATATTCCCTAAATACGATCATCCTTATTACTGGGCCAATTATACCTTGCTTGGCAACTATAATCCGGTGATGCCGGATGGGGATCGATCAATGGCCGTTTGGTGGCTGCTTCTTGTTGTGGGCATTGGTCTGCTTGTGTTCTGGCAGCGAAAACGATTGGTACATTCTTTAAAAGAAAAGGAGTTGGTAGCCTAAACCTATAAGAGTAGTGCATTGAACAGGGCCTCTAACTAAAAATGAGCCCCCATTTGAGGCTCATTTTTATGATAAACTTAATTCCCACCACCATTACCATCCTTCGGTGGTTGGTCGGCCTCGTCATCAGCGAGGGCAGGATGAGCTTGGGTAGTTTTTTTAACCGGAGCGGCTTGAGGTTCAACGGACTCCGACTGGCAGGAAGCCAGGGTAAAGGTGGTCGCCAGGGCGAACAGGACCAGCAGATTTTTAAGGTTGGTACGCATGGTTTTAATAAATGGTATAACGCTTAAAATTAGGGATTTCCTAATCGTGGTCTGTACACCGAAAAATAAAAATGAGCCCCGTTTGAGGCTCATTTTTATGGCAAACTTAATTCGGCCAACCATCCTTCGGCGGCTTATCGGCCTCGTCATCGGCGAGGGTGGGATGAGCTTCGGTGGTTTTTTTAACCGGAGCGGCTTGAGGTTCAACGGACTCCGACTGGCAGGAAGCCAGGGTAAAGGTGGTCGCCAGGGCGAACAGGACCAGCAGATTTTTAAGGTTAGCGCGCATAAGAAAATAGGAAATGAAGTTTGTCAAACCGAATCCCCCCGGATTCACAGCTTCACGTCCTGGGTTTTCACATTTCCTGATGCGTGCTTAAAAATTTTTTATTTTTTTTTAGGTGTTACCTCGTCGGCATTGGGCGGCATAAAGACACAAAGAAGCTTCTATCCTTCCTCATGCAGAAAACCTTTACAGACCAGCAGATTTTTGACGGTTTACTCACGAAGAATGCCCCGCTAGTGGAGGCCATTGTCAGCTTCCTCTATGAGCAGTGTCAGCGAAGCGTTACGCGGATGGTAACCCGCAACAAAGGCTCGGATGCCGATGCCGAGGATTTGTTTCAGGAGGTAATTGTGGTATTCCTGCAAAACACCTGGGATGGTAAATTCCAGCTCCGTCAGAATACCCGCGTAACGACCTACATTTACGAAATCGCGCACCTGATGTGGCTGAAAGAGCTGCGCAGGCGGGCCGCCCAGAACAAACGCAACGATCGCTACGGCCAGCAGCAGAGTGTTGAGCAACCCGATGCGCCCAGCCCCGAGCAGGAACTTATGAGCGAGGAGGAAGTGAGATCGGCACGGGCCATCTTCGGGCGGCTGGGCGACATGTGCCAGGAGCTATTGAAGGCATTTTACTTCGATAAGAAGTCGATGAAACAGATAGCCGAAGAGTTTGGATTGGGAACGGAAGACAACGCCAAAACCAAAAAGTACCGATGCGTGCTTGCGCTGAGGAAACTAATGACATCATGAAAAGACCAACAGATAAACAACAGGAACACGAGTGGATAGAGCGATATCTGAGCGGTCAGATGACCAGCGACGAAAGGGCTGAGGTGGAGGCCGAAAGGCAAACCGATCCCGACTTCGATAATGAAGTAATTCTCCTTAAACGCACACACGAACTAATGAAGGAAGCTTTTCTGGAACAGCGGGCCGTGGCCACGCTAAAACAACTTCAACAGCAAAGCCGCCAGCGAACGCAGCGCATTCGGTTAGTCCGCCGTTCGCTGTCAGGGGTTGTCAGTGCGGGCTTCATGCTGATTCTATATCTGTCGGTTGTGCCGGTGGTTTTCCCCGATTCCGAAAACGACATCAACGTAACCCGCAGCCTGGCCGACGATAGCAGTACGGTCGCCGTGGTTCAGAAACGCGCCTTCAACCAGTTTTTTGAAGGGCAGGCTCACCTGACCGAAGGCCAGTATGCGCTGGCGGTGAAAAACTTCGAACAGGTGCTGAGGTCATCGGATATTCGACCCTATTTCCGCGAAGCAGCCCAATGGCATCTGGCCGTCGCCTACCTGAAAAGCGGTGAACCTGACAAAGCAGAGCGCGTATATGCTCAATTTACGCAGTGTATCGATTGTGAGTATCCGATCAAAACGGTTGACCGCTGGAAAATCTGGTGGCAAATCAAATGGGCACAGTGGCTCAGCTAATGTTTTTTGATCTTTATCGGTGAACATGTCCACATTTTCTTTTTTCCCGAATCGTAAAAGAGACATTGCCCGTCTGATCGAGCAGAGCCGACTGCTGTTCGATGCCGAATCGAAGCAAAACTTCGCCGAACAGGTTAGCGAGGTCTTCGATCCGCTGATCGATCGTCGTCTGTCAAAAGCCGAACGCGCCAATGAACCCCTACAACAAACGATCCTTTTCGAGCTTTGCGGTCTGATCGGTACGCTGACCCTGACGGACACGTATTTTATAGAACACTATAAGACCGTTCTGGATGATCTGATTGATGCCTGCCGCTGGAAAATCCGGATCAAGGATATTCCCTTTGTGGAAATGGCTCAGAACAGCGGGCAGCGGCAGACGGATATTCGACGGTGGATTACCCAGATTCGTGAACGTCAGAAGCCCAGCCATGCCCAGAAACTGGCGCTCCTGCTGACTCCGACCGATCAACAGGAAGTTGCCTACCGAACATTACGATCCTATCTGGCCTATCTGGAAAAACAGAACCAGCCTATCCACACGACTCCTTTATTCTGGCTTCGTAACGGGCGTGTTCAACTGCGTATCAATCTTTTTCGGGAGTCCTTACTCGAACAGATCGCACTACGGGTATATTTATTCCATAAATCCAGCGAGGCCGGTTTCATTGAAGAGAGCCTGAGTAAAGTAAAGCACTGGGTAACGGCGCAGGTGGCCGATCGGGCAGAAGGAATGGGGCCGGAACTAATCGAAGGCATCAACGATATTGTCAGCAAGGTAAAACTGGAATTCATCAACAAATGCCAGCGTTACCGGGCCGATCCGGAAACGTTTTATCTGGACGCCAGACTGACGAGTTATCTGACTGGTTTCGTTAAACGAAGTGCCGCCATCAGCAAGCTTCTGGCCGCGCAGAAACAGGATGGTAACGAAGATGAACTGGCCACTAAAAATGCCAGCACTGAATACACGCCTTATGACACTGATCCGTATGAGGCCGACGATTTAGGGGATGATGATGTGTTTGCTTTCGACACATCCGATCCTCTGGAAGAGCAGCGAGATATAGTGCGTTCGTGTTTGAAATTGTTATGCGATACGTGCCGTGACATCATTATGCGACATTATAACGATGGGTTTAGCCAGCCAGTACCGTTTAAGACGCTTGCCATCGAATTTGGCGGATCGGTAAAAACCCTGGAAAGCAGGTACATAAAATGCATGGAGCAATTAAAAAAGTTGGCCCATGACGCTTATAAAAAACAACAACTAATACCATACCCCCGATGACACCATCTCAACGTCGACGACTTATCGAAAAACGCCAGCGGGGTACACTGACTGAAGAAGAGAATCAGCAATATCAGGAATTGCTGAGGACTGATTCCTCGTTTTACGACGATGTCAATATGCATGCCATGTTGACGGATGTATCCAGGCGGGATGCTGGTCAGGAATTATGGGAAGCGGCCGGTAAAGCGCGGGCCAAGGCTCGTAAACGCTCTACCGTTCTGGCAACAGTATGGCGCCATCCCTATGCCTATGCCATGGCGGCCTGTGTTTCGCTATTGATTGTAGGTGTGTGGGTAGGTGGAGGAGACTGGTTAAGAAATCTTTTCACGCTGCCGAACAGCACGCCACAAATCGTAAAATCAGAGAAACGGGATGTTCGTTTGTTGACAGACAACTCGACGATGGGGTATGATGACTACGGTGGTTCTATATGGATACAATGGAAGCGGAATCAGCAACAAAAGATACCGCAGGCCTATACATTCTGCCGTGACACATTGACTGTTTTTTTGAAAAATCCTCAGGATACTGCCCAGTGGCAGTCGGTGGGGTTGCGTTTTAATTCGGAGAAACAGATATTGTATGTCAGTAGGCTTAATAAACCGCTTCTGCCACTCCTCGAATGTACTCAAGCTCCTCAATCGCTTCCATTCTCGCCCTGACCGGGCTAGTTGGAACTCTCTTTTTAGCTACACCAGTCAAGGCACAGTTGCTGCGTGATGCTGATCGCTGTGACTGTGAAGATATTCCTGTTAAAAAGAGGCAGGGTTATCTGATAAATGAAGAAAAGGCCATCCAATTGGTCAACCAGATGTTGGTCGATATTAAAAAGTATGCACCCCAGATCCGGTTTAAGGGGAAGATTAAAGTTATAGAGACTGATTGTCCCTACCCAAGCGCCTTGCTTTGTACCTCGACGGCCAATGGCGAAGAGCGATTGATCACTTACAACAATGAGTATCTGAACCGAATCTCTAAAGAAAAGAATAAATTGACCTGGGTAGACTGGCATGTACTGGCACACGAAGTTGGTCACCATGTGTTAGGTCATCTGGATGGTAGTAGCCCGATCAATCCTGCCCAAAAAGCATTAGAGAAAGAACCAAAAACTGGTGAGGGCGAAAAGGCTGTGAAGGGGCAAAATACGAAACAAAAAGCATCGGATAGGCATGTTAAGGCTAATCAGCAGGCCAAAGAAATAGAAGCCGACTTTTTTGCTGTATGGCTGCTTATGAATAGTAATGACCGGTTTTCGTTCAGGAGTTTTATCACTAGTTTCGATAGCATCTTCGTTCGTTCATCGGAACGGGAAAGCCAAAGGCGAACCACAACTAAAAACAAAGCAGGCCGCTCCAATGACTCATCTGTCGAATCGGCATCGCATCCTTTTTTTGGAGACCGGCTTAAGGCAATGACGCAGTTTTGGGATAAACTCCAGGCTAAGCGTGTAACCCTTGCCAGAGCTCATTACTTTTCTGATGCCGCCAATGCGGCCTATGTTGAACTACAACCCGAACGTGTTATTTGGGATCTTGGATTCGTGGCAGGCATGACAGTGGCAGGAAAGCCTGTATTTACGTCAAATGGGCTACCGGTGGCTGGTCTGCTTTATTCATTCCCTGATACGAAAAACTGGTATGCTGGCCTGAATATTAGCCGTTTTAAGTGGCATAGCCCTTTGCGCTATGAAGCAGATGTAGCCTTCTCGAGCCAGCGGTATGGTACAATGCTTGGCGATGGTAGCTCAAAGCGGCTGATCGAAACGCTGGATTTGCGCTATTTGACAGTCTTTCCGAAGGTTACCTGGAGTCCGCTGGGCCGGAGAAGCAATCAATTCGTTGCTAACCGGATTGGTTTCTTTGCGAGTGCAGGACCAACGTTGAGGCTACCGTTGGGCATCGACTATACTAATTCGGCTACGACTGTAGCTCCGGCTAATGTCCCGACGCTTCAAGTATCCGTTAGCCCACGAGTAACAATAGGCATCGAATTGCTCAGAAAAACCATTCGGGCGGGTGCTTACAAACTTGCAGTAAGCTATGAGTGTCAGAATATTCAGCTCAATACCGATCCGCACCCTAAAACAAAATCACACAATTTAGACGTCACCCTTCAATACAACTTTGCCCGTTGGTAAGGATCTGTAAAGAATTGGTTCCTGAGTAAGACTTCGTCAGCATATCGGATGCTGGTTTACTAAACTGACAATTTTCGAAAGTGGGCCTTAGTGTCTGATTGTTAAGGTATACTCCTGACAATCAGATACTAAGGCCCACTTTTTTGTGCCTCCACGCTCGCCAGATCATCTGATTTTCGCTTAGTTAAAAATACTTCTAACATTCCCTGTTACCTCGATCATCTGGCAGGCATAAAGAACTAAAAGCCAGCTATCAGACTCGGTTGGGTAGCTGGTCACACATAACCTACTCACAATCAAAGACTACATGTATGGTAAAACTAATACGCAATGGTTGGCTGGTACTCCCGCTTCTGATGCTGCTGACCAGCCCTTTAGCCGCTCAGAAAACGCCTGAGATCACACTCGAAAAAGTCGCTGAAAAATGCAAAGGACTTGCCCGTGACAAACGCGTGGTAGTGAAAGTGGCCCGGTTTAATGTATCGACTAAATCGGCCCAGGCTAACTCAACATTTGGCGATGAACTAGCCACAATGCTGACTTCGGCCATTCAGCAGACCAACTGCTTCCGGGTTATGGAAATGAACCGCAATGTGGGTGATGCGACCGGCGAAATGGCTTTTGGTCAGGATGGTTTTACGGATGGTTCTGGCCCACAGGCTGGTAAAATGGTTGGAGCACAGCTAGTTGTGACGGGCGAGGTGACTGACTTCACTGAGGGTAACAAATCGACGCAGGTGGGTGGATTCAATTTTGGCGGCAATACGGCAACGCTAGGCTTTACGCTGAAACTGCTCAATCCGCAAACAGGCGAACTGCTTTTCAGCCGTGATATCAACATGAAAGGCAATTCGTCGGGGTTCCGGGGTATGAAACTCGGCGGAGCAAATGGCCTGGCAATTGGTGGCTCTACCGAGAACCGTGCTGTACAGGATGCTGTCCAGAAGGCCATTATCAAGGCCGTTGAGATCATGTCGGATGCGAAAGACCAGATTGAAATGCCTGAGCCGATGAAACCGAAGGAAATCAAACGGTACACGGCCCAAAACTGTCAGATGCTCCGAAATGGCTCTCCTAAAGTGATTATTCTGGTAACGGAAGCCACAACTGCCGGTACTGCCCGCGACAATACAACGACCGATCTGAACCGGCGCGAGCGCGAAATAGCACTCAAGGAACGGGAAGCGAATGTAGGCCTGGCGAGTGAGGTGGTCAAGGGAATATTTGGTGGCCGCAATCGGGATGCGAAAAAAGAAGAGCCAGCCAGTCGGCAGACAGCCTCGTCGGCGGTGTTTAAACCCGTCGTGATCGAGCAATCGGCTACCGAGACGGAGTTAATTCGCCAGTTTGTCGAAGCGGGTTTCCGGGTCGTTGATCCCAAAATCTACGGAAAGATGCGACAGGTCGCTGATTCGTCGGCCGATCTGGCAGCCATGGCATCGCTCGGTCTGAAAATGGGAGCTAACATCATCGTTACAGGGCAAACGATTTCGGAACGTACGAACTCGCAGGGAGGCATGGTGTCTTGTCGGGCACGGCTCGAAATTCGGGCCATCGCTACCGAAGATGGGTCGATTCTGGCGACGAATGCTGTAGCAGGTGGTGGCATTGATGTGTCTGAAGCGATTGCCAATAAAATTGCCATCCGGAATGCATCCGAGAACATGACACAGTATCTGCTCGAACGGTTGTGTTCCATGAACGTGCAGTTTGCAAGCGCAGTTGGTGGCGGTGGTAAATCTACGGCAAGCCCGGCGGCTGCCATTGCTTCCGTACCAGCAGCAGCCGTGACCGATATCGATATTGCCAATACCAGTTACGCGAAACTTACGACGGTGGCCGAGTTCCTGAAGAAAAACTCCAAAGTAAAAGCTGTTCAGAAAAATCTGAAAGGCAGCGATGGTGTGCTCCATATCGAACACCTGGGCACTACCGATGAACTGGTTGATCTACTCAGCAAAAATCCGGCAATCAAATTTGATGTCGTGAGCCTGGAAGCAGGTAAGGCCAGCCTGAAAATGAATTGAGTCTCGCTTGTTTCAATGCTTTCCGTTTCTACCACACCATAAAAGCCCCACAGCCATAAAGGCTATGGTGACGTGGGGCCATTTTTTTAAATTACTTGATTTTACTTGTCATGAACATCCGAAAGGCACTATTGATTTTCCTGATTCTCGGCTCATTCTCTGGAATCGTATACGCGCAAAAATCGTCGATGGTAATAGCACCAACGGGTAATGCAGAGGGGCTCACGCGGGAAACCGTTGATGCCGGGCAGGAATTTTATCCGCGCATTAGCCCCGATGGAAAACTGCTGCTCTATAATAGCCTGGAAAAGACTACCTATTTCACACTCTCGGAGACCGGCAATCTGATGGCCAAGACGGATAAAAAACTCCGGATCATCAAGAAGGAAATTGGTTCACCCGTTACGAACCCACTGGTTACCGATGCGGCTTATCCGACCTGGATGCCAAACAATTCCGGTATTCTATTCTCGTACGTCAAACCGGTGCGTGCGGTCATTGTTCGTTCCAGTCTGGCCGGCGTTGGCCTGAACTATGTGTCGCAGGGCGAAATGGGAGAAGATGATGCTGAGCCTGTTATCACGCGGGACATGAGCAAAATTTACTTCACAACGATTATGGGCCGAAGCCGGATGATCTGCTCGATGGATGCAAAAGGCGGCAATTTCACGGTCTTAACCGAAGGAGGGCACCTGGCGCTCAATCCGAATGATAACACGAAAATTATTTACAACGCCAAAGTTGGGAAAGTTGTACAGGTATTTACGATGGACCTTAAAACAGGCCAGAAAGCCCAGCTCACCAATGGCGACTACAACAACAAGGATGGCGCCTTCTCGACGGATGGGAAATACATCGCTTTCGTCAGCAACCGCGAAAACCCCAAAAAGAGAAATCATCACCTCTATGTCATGAAAGTGGAAGGTACCGATCTGATTCAGCTTACCCAGGGCGATACGGATGAGGGCGACCCCTGCTTTGGCCCGGATGGTACCGTGTATTTCTATTCCAATGCGGATAAAAATTATAATATCTGGAAAGTGAAACCCCGCTATACGCGTTAATCCACACCGTTTTTACCTTCAAACCAATCAATCAAATGAAAAAAATACTGCTTCTGACCACATCGCTGATTTGCTTTCACCTGTCAACTTATGCTCAACTTCGTTTTGGGCTGACGGGCGGCCTACAAACATCTAAGTTACAGGTAAGTGCATCCGGCCTCAGTGTCAATACCAGTGGTTTATTTGGCGTGCACGTGGGTGGGGTTGCCGAATACACCGTTAACGACAACTTCTTCATTCGGCCAGAGTTACTGCTCAGTTTTAAAGGGGGAACCCTTAGTGATGGTTTTGATAAATACAGAACAAGCCTGACTTATCTCGAAGTACCCATTCAGGCCGTCTATAAATACGAGGTAGGTAATGGCAAACTGGTTGGCGGTATTGGACCTTACTTTGGCTTTTTACTGGGTGGTATGGATGATGATGAACGGATTGAAGTGGGTACGGACGTGAAAGCACTCGATGCCGGACTGCGTTTATTGGGCGGTTATGAACTGACCGAAAAGAATCTGATGCTTAACCTGTTCTATAATGTGGGCTTAGCCAATATCAACCCTAGCGCTAGGGGAAAGCTTAAAAACAGCACGTTTGGCCTGTCGGTCACTTATTTTCTGGGTGAACGATAGCCTGGTTACGTTCTCAGAAACTAACCTCGCCTGATCGGCTTTAGCGATTTGTTTTTGTATGAATGATTACTTACAACTTCTATCCATAGCATTTTTGTATGAATCGACTTTTCACACTGCTCGTTGGGCTAGTAAGCCTTGCCTTCCAGCCGAGCTGGGGCCAAACGACCGAAACGGAGCCTAACAACTCATTTACGCAAGCTAATTCTATAGCGTTAGACAAAGAGATCCAGGCTTCTTTGCCTTCCGGCGATATTGATTATTTTAAAGTAACAATATCGACACCAGGAGTACTGAATGTAGCGGTTGAAAAAGTACCAAAGGATATAAACATTGCTATTGAAATATTCAATGCCAGTACGGTCAGACTAGCAAGTGAAGGGTCCAGAGGTTATGGCTTTAGCTCCTATGCAGATGCTCAGGTATGTGCTCCGGGGACATATTATGTCGTTGTGGTTGGTAATTATAGCTCCAGCAAGGAGACATTTACGTTAAAAGCTACGCTTGATGTCACTGATGTGTATGAGTGTAATAATACGTTTCAGACCGCTACCACGGTCAAAAACGGAGATAAGCTCAGGATTGCTTTAAACGACGCTGAGGATGTCGATTACTTTAAGATTGACATAAAAAAACCTGGTATCCTCTATGCAGCAACCGAAAATATACCCACTGAGTTTGGTACCTATTTGCAGATATACAATAGTGCTACGCAGTCTTTAGAGCAATGGTCTTCGGGTAACGGCGCGAATGGGTATATTGATTATCCTATTTGTGATCCAGGCATATATTATGTTGTAGTTGCCCGAAATAACTACACAACTTATAGCCCAAAACTCTTCGATTTTCGCATTGGTATAGACACTTCAGATGTGTATGAGTGCAACAATGCATTTACGACAGCGAAAGAAATAAAAAGTGGCCAAAAATTGAAAATTCAAATGGCCGACGAAGATGACGCTGATTACTTTAAAATCAATGTAACAAAACCTGGACTCCTATACGTAGCAGCCGAGAATATACCAAAGGAGTTTGGGGTCTATATGCAAATTTTCGACCCTGCCAATCGTGAAATCAGGCGCACATCCGGTAATTCAGGTCAAAATGCTTACATGGACAAAAGCGTTTGTGGTATAGGTACATATTATGTGGTGATAAGTCGAAACAACTACACAAATTATAGTTATGATCTTTTTGATTTAGTTGTGCTGCATGATACTACAGATGCGTATGAATGTAACAATACATTCACGGAAGCTAAGTCAATTTCCATTGCGAAGCCCATTAAGGCAACCTTGGCCGACGCTGATGACGTTGATTTTTTCAAATTCACGGTTGATACGCGTACGACATTAATTGTTAAAATGTTGGATATTCCGGCGCAGGTTAGTTCGACAGTCCGTATTTATAATGCATCCCAAAACCAAATTCTACAGGCATTCAGTAATAATGAAAAAAGCCTGGTAGTCAATCGAAATGCCTACGACCCCGGCGTTTACTATATCCGTGTCGATCGAAACAGTAATGCGTATAGCTACAATCCATATACACTGGAAGTTGCCCGAGATACTGTATTACCGCCCAAATTATCAGCCAATTTGTTAAGTATTTGCCCCGGTGGTGAAGTAAGTCTGACCGCTAGTGAGTGTACCGGTACAGTAAGGTGGTCAACCAGTCAGACCGGACTAACTATTTCGGTAAAACCGACAGCGGCTACGAGTTACACAGCGGTTTGTGAAGATGGAGGCCGAGTTAGCCTGCCATCAACTCCGTTGACAATTTCTATCAAACCAGTGCCGGTCGCAACAGCCTCAGCTAGTAGTAATGGTAATTATTACGAAACCCAGACTATTCAACTGTCGGCTACTGGGGGTGGAACATATCTCTGGCAGGGGCCTAATAACTATTCATCGAGTGCACAGAATCCGTCAATTGCGAATGCCAAAGCCGGTATGTCGGGCGACTATGTAGTTAAAGTGACAAATACCGAGAGTTGTACGGCTAGTGCCAGCGTCAAGGTGACGGTTTCACTCATTACGGGTATCGAACCCAACGCCGACGGCATTGGGCTAACTGTATCGCCCAATCCCATATCGGAAGAATGTACGGTTAAACTAGTGCTCGATAAACCTGCTCCCGCGATGGTGCGATTACTGAGTACGGCAGGAAAAGAAGTACGGCAATGGGAGTCGAATAAGACCACGCGTTTTCATGAAGCCACTTTTAGGCTAGCAGACCTGCCTGCTGGCTTATACATCATACAGGTAAAGGCTAATGACAAAACAGCAAGTGAAAAAGTACTCAAAAACTGACAATCTACCCCATTTTCCTGATGAAAACATACATAATTTTGCTAAGTATACTGGTTGTCAGCCTGTATGGCTGCGGTACGAAAGAACCTGAAAAGTCACTTTCAGAACGTATTCGGCAAGTCTGGACGGTTAATATTGCCAAAGAAAACAGCACAACGGTCTATACAAAAGGAGGGACAGGCAATCCTAAACCGGGTTATAGTCAATTCAAACTCGACCTCACTCAGGAACAGACTGTTCGACTCACAGAAGTCGACAATAACACATTTGTGGGAACATGGGCCCTGTCGGCTGATAATACGAAATTGACGCTTAGCGGTCTGACTCCTCAGCCCTCAGGGAGTAATGGCACTATTGAGTATACCGTCGATAGCGACGCGAGCGAAACCGTGCTTAACTTGAATCGTCTGTCTCAAAACCTTAAAACGGGTAGCGCTACTACTCGCTATGAATTGATTAAGTAGGCCTTTGATTTTGCTATCCAGATAATGCTCAGCTTTTCTGCAGGTTCCAACGGCAGAAAAGCTGAGCATTGATTAGTTATCGTTCAGAATCAGTGGAACATTGCCCCGCCCGCCCATAATCACGATTTTGGCATTAGGCGATGCCGCCAGTTCGCGCTGGGCTCTTATCTGTTCATACTGCAATTGCTTGTCGGACAGCCCCGTCGAAAGAATTTTCTGATAGTCGGCTATACCCTGTGCTTCAACGCGTTTACGTTCGGCTTCCTGCCGTTCTTTCTGAAGTACGAACTGCATTTTCTGGGCATCCTGTTCGGCATTGATTTTCGACTCGATAGTTTTTTTGACAGAGGCAGGCAGATCAATATTACGAATCAGCAACTGTTCCAGCATGAGCCCCCGTTTCCTGAAATCTACCTCGATTGTTTTGTAAATACGGGTTTGAAACTCATCGCGCCGGGTCGAATACAAGGCCACCGCATCATAATAAACGGCGTTGTCACGAATACGGGTACGTGTGATTGGTCGAACAATTTTGTCCATAAAATCGGTACCAATCTCCTGGTAAATCTTTGGTGCATTGGCGGGTACTAACCGATACAGAACGGTCAGATCAATAACTACTTCCAACCCATCAGCCGTTAATACACGAATGGCATCATCACCTTGTTTTTCACCCTCATCGTTTGTTGCCGACATGGTGTAATTCTGTGTTTTAATGTCAAATTCTGTGACAGTAGCAACCGGATTGACAAAACTTAATCCCGAATTCAGGGTACGATCACTTACGTTACCAAACAGCGAGATGACACCTACCTGACCAGCATCAATCTGACGGATGCTGGATGTAAGCAGACCTAGTACAATTAAAATAATACCGGCCACTTTGAGCGGGCGGGCAAAGCGCGAAAATGTTAGCGCAGGTGTATTGATGGCAAATCCGGCAATAAGCGCGAAGATGCCCAGAATGAAAAAGAACATGATTATTGCGTAGATTAAGACAAGTACTGAATGGTGGCAAGCTATCGAAAATAGTGCCAGTTAAGGCTTTCCCGAAAAGAAAAGAGTTGCATGAAATGACTCCTCTAAACAGGGAAGCAATCAGCCAAATTTATTGGCGCTGGGGCGGAGTCATGGGAACGGATCTACTTGAAGAACAGGTCAAAAGTAGGCGACCAGGGCTAGGAAACCAAAGAGTTATACAGGAGTGGAAACAGGGTCTGGCGGTTGGCTGCGGGATAGGATAAACAAAAGAAGAGGACACAAAAAAAGCATCCGGTAAACTACCAGATGCCTTTCTTGACCACACTATTAACCCTTCAGCGTGTTAGCGTGATTTTTTCTTGTCTTTGCCAACTGGAGCGACAGCAGGAGTTGCTACCGTCTGAGCTTCTTTCTGGGCAACGACTTCACCTTTGAGATAAAGAACCGTCTGGCCACCTTCAGCATTGCTGGTTACTGTTACCGATTTGTTGAACGGTCCGGCAGCAGCGGCATTGAACGTAGCCGATACATTACCCGTTTTGCCCGGCATTACTGGTTCGCGGGTCCAGCTTGGCTTGGTGCAGCCACAAGAAGCTGTAGCATCGTTGATAACGACAGGATCAGCACCAGCGTTTTTGAACTCAAAAACATAGGTAACTGGTTTGCCTTGTTCAACTTTACCGAAGTCATGAGTTTCTTTGGCGAATTTCAGGACTCCCTTCTGCGCGTAGCCAACTGCGACGAACACAAATAAAGCTACGAAAAGTGAAAAAAACTTTTTCATTGGACTAAACGGAATTATGGTTTGGTTGTTTAAGTAAGATACTTACGAATCAATTCCAGAGCAAAGAGTCTGCCAAAGGCTAACTGCTTGTTGTTGACTTAACAAAGAAACAGAAAAAATCGTTTTTTTGAAAGCTGGCTTGTTTTGCTTTAAATTTACTTTCGCATGACGCTTGGGCGACCCTGGTAACCCACTTCATCTAAAAAACTAAATGTTGGACGCTTTCAACCCGTAGCTCTGCTGTGATAGCAAACGAACAACTCCGCTCGACTGATATTCTGACTCGCGAAAAAATCCTATCTGATTATCGAATGGCTTGCGAAAGCCGACAGGTAAGCTTACTGGGTCGTCGCGATGTTATGGGCGGCCGGGCGAAATTCGGAATCTTTGGCGATGGCAAGGAATTGGCGCAGCTTGCAGCCGCCAGTGCTTTTCGTCAGGGTGATTTCCGATCGGGTTATTATCGCGACCAAACCTTTGTGGCCGCACTGGGTGAGCTTCGCTGGACGGAGTTTTTCGCCCAGTTATATGCACATACCGATATCGAGGCAGAACCCAGCACGGCGGGACGGTCTATGAATGGCCATTTTGCTACGCGCTGGCTCGACGAAAAGGGGTTGTGGCGTAATCAAACGGAACTGTTTAATTCGGTTTGCGACATCGCCCCAACGGCAGGCCAGATTCCACGGTCGCTTGGTCTGGCTTATGCATCCAAACTCTTCCGCAATAACGATGCCCTGCATAACCTGACAAATTTTTCTCATAACGGCGATGAGGTCGTATTTGCCACGATCGGCGATGCTTCTACGTCGCAGGGAATGTTCTGGGAAACCATGAATGCGGCTGGTGTATTGCAAGTGCCGTTATTGATGTCGGTCTGGGATGATGGCTATGGCATTTCGGTACCAGTCGAATACCAGACAACCAAGGGTAGTATTTCAAAAGCGTTAGCTGGTTTTCAGCGTGAAAGTCAGGATGAAAAAGGCATCGAAATTTTTACCGTAAAAGGCTGGGATTACGTTGCCTTGCTGGAAACCTATCAGCAGGCTGCCCGGATTTGCCGCGAAGAGCATGTTCCGGTACTGGTTCACGTACAGGAACTTACTCAGCCTCAGGGCCATTCGTCATCTGGATCACACGAACGCTATAAATCGAAAGAACGGTTATCGTGGGAAACCGAGCACGACTGTAATCGAACGTTCCGCCAGTGGATTCTTAAAAACGGCTATGCATCTCACGACGAGCTTGAGACTATTGAAGTAGAGGCCCGGCAGACGGCTAAAAAAGCGCGTACCGATTCCTGGCATGCCTTCGAACAGTCGATGAAAGGGGATTTCGATTCGGCCATTGCTTTATTACAGCAAGTGGCGCGTCATAATCCGAAGTCGGCCGAATTGATGGCCATTCGGGAAGAGCTACGCAAAACCGTTAATCCTCTCCGCCGGGATGCTGTTGCCGCCATCCGAAAGGCACAGCGGTTGCTTCGAAACGATACAAGTGCTTCCCGTTCTCATCTGAAAGCCTGGATAGAGCGAACAAATGAGGAGAATGCCGACCGGTACAACTCTTATTTATATAGTCATTCGCCTGAGTCGCCCATGCTGGTAGAACCCATACCCGCTCATTATACCGACGATTCGATAGGGGTGGACGGTTATATTCTGATGCAGCGGTATTTTGAGAGTCTTTTCGATCGGGATGCCCGCGTAGTGGCTCTTGGCGAAGATGTTGGCCTGATCGGCGACGTCAATCAGGGATTCGCCGGTTTACAGGAAAAATTCGGTGAAGCTCGGATTACTGATACGGGCATTCGTGAAACAACCATCATTGGACAGGGTATTGGCCTTGCTATGCGTGGATTACGGCCTATCGTCGAAATTCAGTACTTCGATTATATTTTCTACGCGCTGGCAACGCTCACGGATGATCTGGCAACGTTGCTTTATCGAACGAAGGGCGGCCAAAAGGCACCGCTCATTATCCGGACTCGTGGGCATAGGCTGGAGGGAATCTGGCATTCCGGATCGCCACTGGGTGCCATGCTCGGTAGCCTTCGTGGTATACATGTACTGGTGCCTCGTAATATGACGCAAGCCGCCGGTTTTTACAATACCCTCATCAAAGGCGACGATCCGGCGCTGCTGATCGAATGCCTGAATGGCTATCGGCTCAAAGAAAAAGTCCCCGATAATCTGGCTGAGTTCTGTGTGCCACTGGGTGTACCGGATGTATTACGAAGTGGTACTGATGTTACTGTGGTTACCTACGGTTCAATGTGCCGTATTGTGATGGAGGCCGCCGGGCAGCTAGCCGAAATGGGGGTAAGCATCGAGGTGATCGACGTACAAACATTGTTGCCATTTGATGTTCACCATTCCATTCTCGACTCCATAAAGAAGACCAACCGGGTTATATTTGCCGATGAAGATGTGCCGGGTGGTGCATCGGCCTATTTGATGCAACAGGTCGTGGAAGGGCAAAACGCCTACCGTTACCTGGACTCTGTGCCCAGAACAATTTCGGCAAAAGCACACCGGCCACCGTATGGGTCTGATGGCGATTATTTTTCAAAACCGAACGTTGATGATATCATTGACGTGGCTTATGCAATTATGAGTGAGTGCGAACCAGACCGGTTTCCGCCTATCTAGCGAGTGATCGGCTATGATGCCGACTTTCGCTCATTAAAAATGGCTTATTTCAACGATATAAAATCTGGTATCCGAACAACGCTCAAGGGTTTGAGTCTAACGTTCCGGCACATACGTAATGCAACGCATCGCCGGACGGCCGAGGGTATTGCAGATGCTACTTATTTTGACCAGCAAAATGGTCTTGTTACGCTTCAGTACCCCCACGAGCAGCTTCCAATTCCCGATAATGGCCGCTATAGACTCCGTAATGAGATCGATGATTGTATTGTCTGCGACAAGTGTGCTAAAGTCTGTCCGGTCGATTGCATAACGATCGACGCCATCAAAGCGACGGAAGAAGTTGGCCGGGCATCGGATGGGTCACCGATTCGGCTGTATGCGGCCACATTCGATATTGATATGGCCAAATGCTGCTATTGCGGCCTTTGCACGGTTGTTTGCCCGACCGAGTGCCTGACAATGGACAAAAAGTTTGATTATAGTGAATTCGAGCTTGGGAAGTTAACCTATGAGTTTGCCAATCTGACAACGGAAGAAGCGGACGAGAAGCGGAATTTATACGAACTGTTTCTGAGGGAAAAAGAAGAACAGAAAGCCGCTCAGGCTGCGGCAAAAGCCGCGGCTCAACCATCAACCGCTCAACCAGCCAACAAACCTAAACCAGCATTTCGACCAACTGCCAAACCGGCTGCTACTTCACCATCTCCCGAGCCTGCCAATTCAGCGGGGCCATCTATGGAGCATCCATTAACCGATGCTACACCCGATGAAATGCAGCACATTGCACAGGGAGGGCTTGAGTCAATGAAACATCCTGTATTCCGCCCCGCGAAAAGGCCAACGGGTCCTACAACTGGTGTTCCGGAAGAAACAGGCGATGAACCTGCCAAGGAATCTACAACTGCACAGGAATCGATGGAAACTGCACCGAAGCCAAAGGCGGCTCCCGGTGGATTCCGCCCGACAATGAAACCGGCTAAAGACACCACTACGGATTCGGTTGAAAAATCAGATTTAGTGGAGTCAGGAGAGCCGCCCAAACCTAAACCGGTCTTTCGGCCAACAATGAAACCGCCCAAGCCGGTAACGGACGATCGGGCAACCACTTCTGAGCCTCAACCGACCAGCGAAGAACCAATCGCTGAAGCTAAAGCCCGTCCGGTTTTTCGACCGACGATGAAGCCCAAAACGACTCAGTCTGGAGAGGCTCCAATTGATCCCGAGAATCAACCAGCTATCGATAAGCCGGTTAACGAAACTCCCGCAACGCCAGAGCCAGCCGTTCAAAAGCCGAAACCAGTCTTTCGGCCGACGATGAAGCCGAAACCCAGCCCGCCAGCTACGGAGCCAGAAGAAGGAGAAAAAACGACACCAGCTGCTGATAGTAAGGAGACTCCGGTTGCTGAAATGCCCAGACCCAAACCTGTTTTTCGGCCAACGATGAAGCCCAAAGCGCCACCATCGACCCCACCGTCGGACGACGATGGAAAATCAGCTTAACCAGAAAAATTCCAACAAATCAGTGGTTCAGATAGCTTTTTATGGATTTTCCGCGCTGATATTAGGCGGAGCATTAGCGGTGTTATTAACCCGTAATGTTCTCTATGCCGCCTTTTTTCTATTGCTGACCTTGTTGGGTGTTGCTGGGATCTTCGTGTTAGCGAGTGCTGATTTTCTGGCGGTAGCACAGATCATGATTTATGTTGGAGGGGTATTGGTATTGGTTATTTTTGGCGTAATGCTAACCCATAAAGCAGCCTCACCAACCGAAACAAACAGCCAGTCATCAAACCGCGTTCCAGCCTTGAATCGGGCTGGTGCATACTCCTGGTTAGTAGCACTCATGACGGCCGGATTGCTCTTTGTTGCTCTCTACACTTTATTAGCCCGTGCTAATTTTACCTTACTGGCGCGTCCTGTAGGCTGGCAGACAACAATTGGCACGATCGGCAAACAACTCATGACGGAGTATGTTGTCCCTTTTGAAATCGTTGGAATTTTATTGCTGGCTGCCTTGGTTGGCGCTACTTATCTGGCTGCCCCGATTGGGAAAAAAGGCAATTAAAGCGACTGGATTTGTAAGATCAGTTGGCTATACCTGTTTACCTGACTTTAAGTACCGGGATACGCTAATAGTCTCCTCCGGCACCACCACCGCCAAAACTACCACCACCAAAGCCACCGAAGTCACTACCACCTCCGCTACCACCGCTGCTCCATCCACCACCCGAACTACCCCAGCCTGAAGACGGAAAAAAGACCGGTGGGAAAAAGCCGCCACCGCGATTACGGTTACTGCCTCCGCCACTCCGACGAGAAATAACAAGGATAATCACGAAGATGATAACTCCCCAAATAAGAAATTCCCCCCAGCCATCCCCATCAGACTGCTTCGGTTCGGCGTCATATTCACCGCTCGCCCGCTTGATGATTTCGGTTGTTGCGGCATCTAACCCCTGGTAATACTGTTCCTGTTTAAAGGCTGGGGCAATCGTATTGGTAATGATTCGTTTGGCAATCGCATCGGGAATGGCGCCTTCAAGCCCATATCCGGGCGCAATAAAGACTTTGCGGGTTTGGGTTGCCCAGGCAATCACCAGACCGTTGTTTTTGCCCTGCTGACCAACGCCCCACTTACGGCCTACCTGAAACGCAAAGTCGCCAATTGGATAAGGTTCTGTTGTTTTAACAATGACAATGGTGATCTGAGTCGATGTTGAGTCGTTATAGGTGCGCAGTTTCTGCTCTAACTGAGCCCGCTCGTTACTGCTCAAAATACCAGCAAAGTCATTAACCAGACGTGGCGGATTCGGTTTATTGGGTATGGCCGTGTTAGCCGCATCAGTTGCCGTATCCTGCGCCATCAGATTACCCGATAAGGCAAGGGAAAACAGCAGGATTACCAGGCCAATGAACTGAATCGATCGGTATTGAAGGGTGGGTATGTTCACGGATGTGTCAATCAAACGAAATTTCATCGGCGAGTTCGTTGGTATCGGTTTCGCCGTCATATGGAAAGTACTGCTTTAACTGTTGTCCAGCTTTTTCAATTCCCCGGCTCAATCCTTCAACATAATGCCCGATAGCAAAATGACTGCGAATCAGGTCTTTTGTACTTTCCCAGAAATCGGCAGGGACTTTGTCATTGATTCCTTTATCGCCTACTACCGCAAACTTTCGGTCAGCGTGGGCCAGATAAAATAAGACCCCGTTTTGTTCTTTAGTCTGGTGCATACCCAATTGGGCAAATACGGCAATAGCGCGCTGAACGGGGTCGGCGGTAGCACAGTGCGGCTCAACATGTACCCGGATTTCACCCGATGTTGCCTTTTCAGCTTCCCGGATGGCGTTGACAATACGTTGCTGATCCTCGGGAGTAAATGGATTCGTTTGCATGGGCATGGGGCCTGGAGCATGCTGGCATGAGCACAGAGTAAAGCTTTTCCATGCTCACGCCATCATGCTTCCTGCTCATTAAAACTGCACCGTTGGCGCGCTTTGTGCTGCTTGCGAAGCTTCGAAGAACCCTTTAACGGGGAATCCGAAAATACCGGCGAAGATATTATTCGGGAAGGACCGTACGGACTGATTATAGGTCTTAACGGCTCCGTTGAAATCGTTTCTCGAAACAGCGATACGGTTTTCCGTACCTTCCAGCTGTGCCTGTAGCTCAGAGAAATTCTGGTTGGCTTTCAGATTCGGGTAGCTTTCTGCTACTGCCAGCAGCCGCGATAACGAACCGCTAAGCTGATCCTGCGCGGCCTGGAATTTCTGGATATTTTCTGGCGTCAACTGGCTGGCATCGAGTTTTATACCGGTTGCGTTTGCCCGTGCCTGAATAACTGCCGTTAGTGTACTCTTTTCGAAGTTTGCGGCTCCCTGAACTGTCCGAACAAGGTTTGGTATCAGATCGGCCCGACGCTGGTACTGCGTCTGCACCTGCGACCATTTTTCCTGTACATTGGTGTCATTTTGAACAAGGCCGTTGTAGGAACTACAACCATACATGCCCAAAATCAGGGCAATAACCACCACAATAATTAATGTTCTTGACATGGTCTGTTAAGATGGGAAAAGTTGTTACTGAGTTAAAGTTGAACAAAACTCGTTAAATTGTAACCTTAAAACTACGTCAACGGTTTTTTTCCTCTATTGTCCACTTGTTTGGGTTGATGACTGGTAGGGGGTAAGTACTGCCCAGAACAACGCCATATTGCGCTTGCTCAACTGATGATAAGTTATAAACCGTGTGGATCGTGTCTGCCGGGACTGCCGCTAGTTCGGGTATCCAGTGTTTGACGTAATCGCCCTGTTCATCATAGTGCATGGCTTGACTATAGATGTTGAAATGACGGTTTTCACGAGGATCATTGCCAACGCCAGCAATATAATTCCAATTCCCCCAATTGCTACAGGGGTCGTAATCAATAAGTAAACTTTCGAAATAAGACGCCCCCCACGTCCAAACGACACCCAAGTCATTGGCTAGAAAACTACTGACGTTTTGCCGCCCTCGGTTAGACATGAATCCTGTAGTGTTCAACTCGCGCATGTTGGCATCAATAAACGGAATGCCGGTTTTCCCGTCAACCCAGCGCCTGAACAGATCAGGATCGCGAAGCCATGTTTTGGTTAAATTTTGCTGAATACCGCTTGGCTTAAAGAGCCGGGTTCCGTAGCGGAGCGCAACAAAGCGAAAGTAATCACGCCATATTAGCTCAAAAATGAGCCAGTATGTTGAATCGTTTTTAACCCGTTCGGCTTCATAGCGCTTGATTTCCTGATAGATAAGCCTGGGGGATAGACAGCCGAGCGACAGCCAGGCCGAAAATCTGGATGAATAGGATTCGCCTGATAAACCATTGCGGGTTTCTTTGTAGGTCTTAATAAACTCATCTTCCCAGACGTAGCGTTGGAGTCGTTCCAGCCCCGCTGTTTCACCTCCTTTAAAGAGGGTTCCTTTCGTGTTCGCCGTTTGATTCGACTCATCAATCAGTTTGGCAGAAAAGCCAAATGCGGCTAGTGATGGTAACTCTTCCGAAGGAATATCGGGAACAAAGCGAACGGTTTGCGGAGTAGCTATTGGTTTCCTTACGTCGGAGTGGGCCTCTACTTCGTGGCGAAATTGGGTGAAGGTTGTAGGTAGACGTGAAACCCAGAATGGCAGATCACGAACATGGTAAAGCGTTGATACCCAAAATAAATCAAGGTCTATATTAAGCGGTTTGAGCCGTTTGCTAAGATCCGATTCAGTATCCGTCTCGTCTTCAGTGACCTCCTTGCTGGCGTAAACGGCTTCGGCCTCGCTGTCTTCGGCCAGTTGTGCCAGAATTTTTGCGGAATGACCGACCCGAATGATCAGGTCAGCGCCTTTGTCCTGTAGCGACCTGCGTAGATCGGCTACGGCTTCAAGCATAAACTGAGCACGAAAGATGCCGGTTTTTCGAAAACCAAGCTCGGGCAATTCCTCAAACCAGCGAGGTTCGAACACAAATACGGGCAGCACTTCGTCGGCCGTTTCGAGAGCACGGGCGAATCCTTCGTTATCGTGCAGGCGGAGATCGTTACGGAACCAGTATAAAATACGTTTGGCCATATCAGTTTACAATAGGCAGGGTTATAGTAAGCAGTAACAATATCGGAAAAATACAGTTCCGCTCCTGCTCCATAAACTAGCCATATTGCCTGCTATAGGCCTATTAAATGACTACTGTTCGTTCAGCGCCCAGTTGTAATCCAGAAATGAAATCGGAGTGTCTTTATTGATTTTCGTTTTTGAATACTGATTTACCCAGTACTCAATTGATTTGTTGTTTTCTTTCCAGTCTCCTTTATACCAATCGAAGTATTTCGACAGGCTGGCCTTTTGGGGAGTAATGGCATTTTTAGCCGGATTATTCAGAAAATCGCTGCCCTGATCATCGAGTTGGGCAATGAGCTTATCGCCCTCATAAGCTTCATTACGCAGACGAGGGCACGACCGGGCCGCACACACCAGCGCGAAATGAATACGTGGTTCGTTGAATTTCTTACGCAGCGTGCCATGTTCGATGTTATCGAGGCTCATCTCCTCGCCACCAATTTTAAAAAATTTACTGGCCCAGGGTGTCGTTACGAAGGGGATCTTGATCCTGGAACCGATATCTTTAATACTTGAGACCGGGTAGTGGTTCAGGATCAGCTGAATCGTATACGCATTGTAGGCGTTTATCCAGTAAGCCATTTGGTCATTTTTACTCCACTTGTCGGTCGGAGGGTTGTTACTGATTACATCAAGGTACTTTTTCAGCTCTTTCTCATCCGCCTTAAAGCCTTTATAATTGACAAGCCCTTTTTCGTTGACGTATTTTTTTAAAAGCCGGTCATAACTACCATGATCAACTGGGGCGCTCGTTAGCAGCACAGAACCAGTGGCTATATTGATAGGAGGAGTAAACGCTGCCAACCCAGCCAGGGTAAGACCGAGTAGGCCAATAGTCATTCCTTTTAAGGTGCAACGTGTCATGAATTTTTAGTTTGTTTACGGATACATACGCAAGTAAGTCGTAAAAGGTTTAACCTCATACTGGCAGGCAGACTTAACTAATCAAACGCAATGAACCTTGATTTAACTGGAAAAACTGCCCTCGTAGGCGGTAGCACACAGGGCATTGGCCGCGCTTCGGCCATAGAATTGGCCTTACTGGGAGCAAACATTGTTCTTATGGCCCGAAACGAAGATGCGCTCAAAGCCACGTTGGCCGATTTAGACACGGCTAAAGGGCAAGTCCATCGTTACCTGGTTGCCGATTTCAGCTTGCCAGGGGTTGTAACAACAGCTATTACGCAGCACCTGGCCCAGTTTCCGGATCTTCATATTCTCATTAATAATACAGGTGGTCCGGCGGGTGGTCCGCTGATTGATGCCAAACCTGAAGAGTTTGTACAGACGTTTCATAACCACCTGCTCAATAATCAGGCTCTGGTTCAGGCTATCGTACCGGCCATGAAACGAGCCGGTTATGGACGAATTGTGAATATTATTTCTACCTCCGTTAAACAACCCATTGTGGGCCTCGGGGTATCGAATACCATTCGGGGAGCGGTTGCGCAATGGGCTAAAACGCTGTCGCTGGAAATCGCTCGCTTTGGCATTACGGTTAATAATGTACTGCCTGGTTATACGCGTACAGCTCGTCTGGATGCTGTGTTATCGATGCGCTCAGGGGCATCCGGGAAAACAGAAGAGGAGGTATCCGCTCAAATGGAAAGCGAAATTCCGACGGGACGTTTTGCTACGGCCGAAGAGGTTGCGGCTGCAGTGGCATTTCTTTGTACACCAGCAGCGGCATCGATTAACGGGATCAATGTTCCGGTAGATGGTGGCAAGACGGGAAGCTTATGAGTAAATTATAACGTCGTAAAATTGAATTGTAGTCGTGACTATTATGATTGCCAACTTTACGACGCTACAACTTAAACCAGACTATTCTTAAATGCATAGGCGACCATTCCAGCGGTATTTTTAGTGCCGGTTTTTTCGAGAATGCGTAAACGGTGTCCTTCAACAGTACGTGGGCTGAGAAATATTTTTTCGCTTATCTCATTGGTCGAAAGCCCTTCGCAAATCAGCATCAAGACTTCCTTCTCCCGTTCAGAAAGCAGGATTTTGCTGTTGTAAAACGAATTCGCTGGCTTTGTGACCGTCGTTTTGTTGGTCATCTTGCGAAGCATTGCTTTGGAGACGAACTCGTTCAGGTAAACACCTTCATCCATTACCTTCCGAATGGCTTTTTCAACCTCGCCCGCTTCGGCATCTTTGAGCAAATAACCACTAACGCCTTTTTCTAGCAAATGAAGTACCATTCGGTCTTCGTCATGCATGGTCAATACAACGATTTTGATCAGTGGATAATTCTCACGCAGATAGTCGGCCGTGGCGGTTCCGTCCATGACTGGCATTTGCAGATCGAGCAGTACAACATCCGGCGTTTTGCGGGGAATTCGTTCGATAAGCTCCTGTCCGTTGCTTGCTTCAAGCAGCAACTCAAAATCATGAATCTGCCCCAGAATGGTGGCCATACCGACTCTAAATAGGGTGTGGTCGTCGCAGAGTGCCAGTTTGATTTTTCGCATGAGAGTGGGAGGTAAGGTTCTGTTCAGTACTTTGTTGATCTGTTGGTCGTGTTATTCGGGTGCAAGGCAAACAACCGAATAGTAAAAAATTAAGCAAACAAACGAACAACTGAACAGACAAGCAAATTAACCTAACAAAGCCACTGGCTGAGGGGTTTGTAAATGGATTTGTACATGAATATGAGAGCCTCGTCCAGGGGCTACATCGAAGGTTACGTGACCATCTACTACGCTCAACCGACTTTCAATATTACGTAATCCAAGTCCTCCCTGTTTACTTTCTGTAACGGCGTCAAAGTCAAATCCTACACCATCATCCATGACCGATAACCGGACTGCATCGGTAATGCACTGTAACTGAATGGTTATATGGCGGGCTCGGGCGTGACGTATTGCATTGTTAACCAGTTCCTGGGCAATTCGGTACAGCATTAAATCAATGGATGGCGAAAGCTGACCCATATTTTCGGGGCAATCCAACTGCACTTGTAATTCACTATCATTGGCGCGGTCGGCTAATTCTTCGAGTGCTGGTAACAAGCCGAAGCGTTCGAGCGTTGTTGGCACCAGATCGCGGCTGATCCGACGGACATTCGTCATTGTTTCGTCGATCATCGAGCGGGTTTTCTGGACATGAAGATTAATTCGAATATTATCTTCATCTAACTGTCGCTCTAACTGATTCAGGCTCATTTTCGTTACGGAAAGCATGGTGCCAATGCCATCGTGCAGGTCTTCGGCAAGTCGCCTGCGTTCTTCCTCCTGCCCCCGAAAGGTTGCGGTCATTAGTTCTCGCCGGTGCTGCTCCTGCAATTCTTTAAGGGCCAGTTGCTGCTTTGCCTGTTTTTGCTGGTAATAGGCCACGAAGATGATGATGAACACTGCCATCATCAACAGCACGGCTGTACCAACGGCAATAACAAAACCAGAGTTCATCGATGTTGTGTCTAATTATGGCCGTAGCCAAATAAAGTAAAGTTGTCTAATTTGCGAAAGATTTCAAAAAATTATGGTTAACATTGAGCGAATGGTAAAAAAAAGGAGGATTTATTTATAATGAATATAATTACCTGTCGGACGTTTATTTATAATAAGTTTTCACGTTCATATTTACTGAACCAGATACCGATCGATGAAAGAGCGACGAGCAAAATAAATAATACATTGTTAAGGTTCCAATATGTATCAAATGTTCGATCATCAATTAGAGTAGGATTAAAAATAATTTCGCTAAAAATGGAGATGAAAAAAGTGCCTGTAGCGTAAATAATTATACCAGAACTCACCCAGAATAAGCTGTGAATCAGTATGTTCTTTATTCGCATATCGGCTAAAGTTTTGTTAAAATACATTAATATCAGGATGATTATATAAGCCCTGTACGCGAATAGTTCAACTGCTGATATTTCCAGTAATTTAAAGTAAGCTAAACAAATAATAGAAAAAAGTATAGATAGTCCAATAATTAATCGCTTGGCTGATGGCGTTTTAAAGGTAGAAATATAGGCATTTGTTAAAAGTAATATTCCTCCAATAGGATAGATATTCAAGATAAAAAGATTATTTTTCTTAACCAGGCCGAGCCATATCATATACGTATCTCCAATAAGATACATACCGAAAAATAATAGGATAATTCTTAAAGTATTACTTAAAAATTTATAGTTAATTATACCTATAATGATGGGTAGAATACTGCTAAGATCTGAGATAAAATCCAAAGGATATTTCCCAAATAGTAGCAGTAGCCTTTCCAGCATCATTTTGACTAATTTAATTAGTATCAGCGCAGTGTCTCGGGCAGGGCAGGCCGTCTCCTAAGGTATCGCCATCTTCTGGGCCGTCTTTCAAACCAATAGTACTGTTTTGAATGGTAATGTCCTTTCCTCTGGCATCAACGGCAGTTAATAATACACGAGGTTTAAGCTGACCAACTCCTTCCTCAGTTGGTTTTCCATCGATATCTTCCCAACGTTTGGCATGATGAACACGAATTCCAACGCAATCGGGGTGGTTTAAGAGTTGTTTTATCTGATTGATACCGAAATATTCTGAGCGAACATAATCGTCTGTAGTTAAACCGACAGCCAGTTTACGATCACGGTAAGCCGTTGTCATCGATTTAGTTTCGTAGGGAGTGAGAAAACGGCCGGCGTTTTCAGTAAAAATAGCAGCCATACTAATATCAAATAAAGAAGAAAATAATTGCCGAAAACTATCACTAAACGCCGGGCTTATCAATCAAACGCTGGCGGTTTGTGTATTATACGGCCCTATACGAGCTTAATCAGGTATTTCTACGTAGTAAATTACGGGCTTCTGCCTATTTACATTACTCTATGCAAAAACAGGGTTTTTGCTCTCAAATACATTCTGGTGCATACGTTATCTTTGTATCGTAGCTGATGGCTAGCCACAGCAACGTTATTTTCTCATCTCATAGGTTAGGTTAGGAAAACCCTGTCAACAGATTGATTGACAGGGATTTTTGTTTTTCGTTATAAAACAATTATAAAACATTTTTCAATTTGCTCCCCAAAATGGCCCTAAACCAGCCTCCAGGGCGAGTTGTTGTATGTGGAAGCGGTTGGTGACCTGGATAGCCGAGGGAAACATTTTTTATCGATCAGACCCATGTTGGAGATTTCGCTGCCACAGACCATCCGATTCCGTTGCCAATTGACCGCGCCACGGTGGTCACCTCTTTATCATAGAGGAAATGAAGGTAACTGGCTGATAAAAAGAAAAATAAAGTGGTCAGTCTATGCCGAAATCACCTGATCTACCGCTAGCGGAATCAGGTGGTCAATTAGTCCCAAATAACCACCCAGCATGAGCCGCGCCGACGATCCCTACGACAATGCCTTTTCCGAATCGTTGTGGATCGGACTGCCGAAGCAGTCGCCTGAAGGCGGAGTATTTCTGAATGTGGAAGATGCAAAAACCAAACTCTTCGACAACATTGAGGTCTATTATAACCGGGTGAGAAAGCACTGTGCCGGCAGCCCGGTCGTCGCTGGGCTACCAGAGCCCTGAACAATTTGAAATCGAGTATTATACAAATCTGACAGATTCAGTGTGCCGCTAAACCGGACCACCTCAGATCACTATGATTCATACAGCGGGGAAGGATAACTATCTTCATATTTCTGCCCTCGTCAAACACATTACAGGTGATGAGAAGCCAATATCCGTAAGAATTTTACTCTTTTTACCCTCAGTCGAATTTTATCGCTAAGGTGTTTCAGTTGTTTTTAAACGGTCAAACCCAGCATCTTAATCGCATTCTCCTTCAGAATTAGCGGCTTCACTTCGTCTTTGAATCCGGCTACCTCAAAATCTTTTAACCACCTCTCAGGTGTAATTAACGGAAAATCTGTCCCGAACAACATCTTGTGTTTGAGTTGCGTGTTGGCATACTGTACCAGTTGGGGTGGAAAATACTTCGGCGACCAGCCCGACAGGTCAATGTACACATTGGGCTTATGCATACACACCGACAGAGCTTCGTCCTGCCAGGGCCAGGACGGATGCGCAATGATGATCGGTGAATCAGGGAAGTCAATCGCTACGTCGTCCAGGTGGATGGGGTTTGAATACTCTAAGCGCAAACCACCACCGCCACGCACACCCGAACCGAAACCAGAATGGCCCGAATGGAATAACATGGGCAATCCAGCGGCCGCAATCACTTCATAGAGGTGGTAGGCCATCCGATCATTGGGGTAAAAACCCTGTACCGTAGGGTGAAACTTAAATCCTTTCACGCCAAATTCCTCAATCAGCCGTTTGGCTTCGCGAGCGCCCATCCGACCTTTATGAGGATCGATGCTGGCGAAGGCAATCATGACATCGGGGTTTTCGAGCGCGGCTTCGGCAACTTCTTCATTCGGAATTCGACGTTTACCCGTTTCATGTTCCGAGTCAATCGTGAACATGATAAACGCCATATTCTGCTCCCGGTAATAGGTGATCGTTTCCTGAATGGTAGGCCGGTGGGTCGACTTAAAATACCTGGCAAAGGCAATATCGAATTCGGGCCGGTAATCGTCGTGAGGTTGTTTGCATGAAACTTCGGCATGTGTATGCACGTCGATAGCGACCAGGGCTTCAAGGTTCAAGCCCGATTTGAGAGGGGTAGTTGCATCCATAGTGTTCGGTATTTTACTAGATTAGTCAATCAAACCCGCCTTCGCTTTCTGGCCGGTTGCTATCCACTGGCGCAGGGCGTCGAAGGCCGTGGCAACTTGTTGGGGTTTGAACTGACAATGCCCCTGCCCATTGGTATACTTCACCACAAACAGCGCATCTTTCCCCTGCTTATGGATCATATTTTCAAAATTCATTACGCCGTATTGCGGAGGAATAAGTTGGTCATAAACTGTGTGTAGCAGAACAACGGGACGATTGATGTTGCCCGTACGGTCATATTTCCCGAAAAGAACATCTGGGCTTACCGTTGCCGCCAGTCGTTCGGCTTTCTGATTCACCACCAGATCATTTGGGAAGCCACTGTATAAGGTGTTGGTGTTATCGAAGGGGTTGCCTTTTGCTTGTTGGGCGATGTCTCGCAGCACATTTTCATTAAAAAACAGGGAGAATGGCAAGTCATCCATTTTCAGATCGAACCGTTTGGCAAAGGCTATGGCCAACAGCGAGTCTTTCGCAAAAATGGCCTTCCTGATCGCCGTTGCTTTGGCCTGCATGGTATTAGCCGACTGGGCCTGATACGGTTTTGAGACATCGAAAATTTCGGCAAGGGACGTAACAACGCCCGGAAACAACCCATTGAACGTAGCGTACATATCAAACTCCTTGCGGCACTGAAGATAGGGACGACTCGATAATGGGCACATTGGCAAACCGCCCTGATAATAGTGTCCGAAATTTTCGAGCGTAGCCAGTGCCACGCCACCGCCCATCGACTGACCAACCACAATCGTTGTGTCGGGCTGACCATATTTTTTGACAAAAAACGCGCGTAAGGCTTCGGTATCATCAACGCCTTCTGGCAGGGCAAACCCCTGTTTTCGATAGTCGGAAGCGGCCACGGCAAAGCCCCGTTCTAAAAAAGGCTGTACAGTATTCAGCCATCGGTTACTACGACTCTGAGCAGGAGCCCCCACAAACTCATAGCCATGCGCGAACATCACCAATCGTTTGACTGGCGCTGTTGTCCAGCCCTTCGGGAAAGCGATTTGGTAGCGTGCGCCATTGATACTCCCCGAATCAATCGAGGGAACCGTTGACTGTGCCAGAGCCGAAACGCTGCTTAGTAGGCTCGCGAAAAGAAGGAAACGTTGAGCGATGCGCTTAGTCATGGGTCTGTCTAGTTTTATATAGCTCGTCAACAATTTCCGGATGATTAGCCAGAAAGGCCCTTTGGTTAATGGAGCCTTTGTCAGTGAGTTCACCCCCGTCTACCGATAACGTAAAATCAGCAAAAACGGCTTTTTTGATCAGAGTCGAGCTACCGCCCTCCTCGTTTTTCAGCCTATTGAGCACCTCTGACAGCGCCCTGGATACGGATTCATGAGCAACCAGTTCCGGTAGCGGAACATTGGCAGGATAGCCACTCAATTGACAGCAATACTCAATATTAGGAATCACGATGGCGCCGACAAAGGCCCGGTCGTGGCCCGTAATGACCACATCCTGAATCAATCCATTGCCAATCGTGATGAGTTTGGTGCGCAGATTTCCTACACTTACCCAAGTGCCGGTGTCGAGTTTAAAGTCTTCAGCAATGCGCCCGTCAAATACCACGCCCTCGTTAGGGTCGTTGGGGTCAACGAATTTGAGGGCGTCCCCAGTGCAATAAAACCCTTCATCGTCAAAAGCACTGGCCGTTACGTCGGGTTGCCGCCAGTAGCCAGGTGTAATGTTGGCTCCGCGGTAGCGGGCTTCTAATTTGCCACCATTCGGCACTAATTTTAGGTCAAGGCCCGGTATAGGTACGCCCAGCATGCCAGCAAAACTACCGGCTTTGGTAGCAAACAAAGCCGACGGACTCGACTCCGTGCAACCCAACCCCGTTGCGATGACAACCCGCTCGCCAGTCGTCTCGTAGGCTAGTTCTTCAAAAGCATCCCAAACGTGCTGGGCCATCCCGGCACCGGCATAAAACAGAAGTTTCAACCGGCTGAAAAAGTGCTCGCATAGCGCTTTATCACGCCGAAAATACGGAATCAGTTCTTCGAACCCTTTGGGTACATTGAAGTATAAGGTTGGGGCAATGTCGCGCAGATTGGCAACGGTGATGGCGATGCCTTTGGGCGTGGGCGTTCCTTCATCAATATAGAGCGAACCGCCATTGAAGAGCATGAGCCCAAAGTTATGATTCCCGCCAAACGTATGATTCCAGGGGAGCCAGTCTATAATCGTCAGATCGTCATCGGTCAAAAATGGAAACGTCTGTGTGATTTGCTGCCAGTTGGTACAAACCATCCCGTGTGTATTGATAACGCCTTTGGGAAAGCCTGATGTGCCGGACGTAAACAGAATTTTGGCTACTGTTTCGGGCTTAATAGCCGCAAAAGCCTCTTCAACCGCATCCGTGGGTAACGTATCCAGCAACGTATCGAAAGCAAGGGCGTTTATGTCATCTGGTGCCTGGAGCACGTATACAACATAGGCTGTTCCGGCGCAGGCTTTTAGCGCTTTTTCGTACTGCTGGCCGTTTGATACGAAAATAAGTTTCGGTGCCAGTAGCTCAAGGGTGTATCTCAATTTAGCAAAATCAGTCGAACGTAGCGAATAGGCCGGACTAATGGCCGAGTACGGAATCCCAACGTGCAGAGCTGCTAAGGCCATTAGACCGTGTTCGATGCTGTTTTCCGAGAGAATCGCAATGGGTGTTTCGCCTGTTAGCCCCAAATCGAGTAATCCCTGGGCCAGTTGCCGGACCAAAGCGAAGGTCTGAGCGAAGCTGATCGTTCGCCAGTTGCCGTCGCTATCCCGCTGACCCAAAAACACCCGATGGGGCGTCGTAGAAGCCCAATGCGGCAGCCGTTCGGTCATACGCATTGGGTGAGGAGCCAGCGTTTCCGTTGAGCGCAGCAGGAGTATTCCATCGGGACGAGTGATTTTTTCAATGCTGACGGGTCCAAACCGAACGGGCCGAAAGGGGGTTTGTTTGAGGTCGAGGGTTGTCATGCTTCTCCGACTTTTTTGGCTTTTCCATCTAGAAATTCCCGCAATCTTGCCTTCGCTTCGGGCGCGTCCTGGGCAATGGCCGCCGTAAGCGATTCCATCATCAGGCCCTGATCCTGACCCGAATCCACTATTCTGGGTAGAATATGCATTAGGGCATAATTAGTCATACCAGCGTTTGAAGCCACCTTCTTCGCTAATTCAATCCCCTTGGCTAATCCGGCCCCTTCCTCAACAACGTACTGCGACAGTCCAATTGCCATGCCTTCATCAGCAGGATAGACACGTCCCGTCAGCATCATGTCCGTCATGCGGGCCAGCCCAATCAGTTTAGGCACACGAACGGAAGCTCCTCCACCGACAAAAATGCCGCGCTGTCCTTCGGGTAAGGCATAAAAGGTTGACGTTTCGGCCACCCGAATGTGGCAGGCACTGGCTAATTCGAGTCCACCCCCTACGCAGGCCCCGTGCAAAACGGCAATTACAGGAACTGTACCAAACTGAACCCGGTCCAGTGCCCGATGCCACATCCGGGAATGATGCAGCCCCTGTACCGCATCGCGTTCGGTCAGTGAAGATAAGTCGAGACCGGCACTGAAATGCTTGCCTTCGCCGTAGATAATGGCACAGCCTATCTCCGCGGGTATGTTCGCAAATACCTCCTCAATGCCCAGAATCAACTCGTCGTTGATCGCATTGCGTTTCTCGGGCCGATTGAGCTTGACAAGAAGGATGTTGTCCTGAATTTCAGTATGTAGGTAATTTTTCATGCGTTCTTTGGGTGGCAACGGCATTCCGGTAAGGTTTCAGGGCCAGATAGGTTAGGACCAGCAAGCATAAGCCTCCGATCAGATAAAGCAGCACCAGGGAGTACCGAATGGCACTCTCGTCTTTGAAAATATAATCGGTGAACAGGGCGACCGACGTTGGACCTAAGCTAATACCAATCAGGTTGAGTATAAACAGGAATATTGACGAGGCTAAGGCCCGCACCTGGTTTGGCATGATTTCCTGAACAGCCGCCGTAATGGCACCAAATGGGGCCGCTAAAGCAAAATTGGGCACAAAAACAGCCAGCAATGCCCATTCGGCTTTGGGTAACAGTGGTAGCCCACACGAAATCAGGCATAACACGCCCGATAATAAACCCACCCGTAACCGGCCATCCGTGATGCCTCGTTTAACGAGTTTATCCGCATACCAACCCCCAAAAAGTGCTCCTGACACCGAAGAGGCAACCAGTACTAATCCATAAAAAGCGCCAGCACGAGACACCTCCCAACCATAGGTACGGGCTACGAACGTCGGTATCCAGGCGTTACAGCCATAATTGATTAAAGCACCAAAGGCCGTTGCAAAACAGATAAGCAGGTATGCTTTGGGGTGCCTGAACACAATGGCTAATGCTTCGCCCAAAGATAACGTAACAATTTCGCCACCTTTCTGAAGCGTGTTAGTACGAACCGGCTCTTTGATCGTAAACAGCAGAATAGCAACCACTAATCCAGGCAAGCCAACGTAGAGAAATATCAACTGCCATGGAAAGATTGTACCAAAAACGGGTATGTTCACCAGGCCCTCGGTGGGAAGTTTCGCCACAATACCTGATCCGATTAGCATGGCGAGACCCGAACCCAGGAAAATGCCCAGCGAGAATACGCTAAGTGCGGTCGCTAACCGGTTTTTGGGAAATAAATCGGCAATCAGCGAGTAAGCCGATGGGGATAATGTGGCCTCACCCACTCCTACACCCATGCGGGCCAGGAAAAATTGGGTGTACGTGCGAACACCTCCGCAAAAAGCCGTCATTAAACTCCAGACGGCAATTCCGCCGATGATAATATTACGGCGACTTTTACGGTCAGCTAACCGGCCAATAATTACCCCAAAAAGTGTGTAAAAAATGGCAAAACTGAGTCCCATTAACAGACTCATTTCGGTATCACTCAGATGCAAATCCCGTTTGATAGGCTTGACTAACAAACTCAGAATCTGTCGATCGATGAACGACGAAATATTAGCGAGTGTCAGGATAAAGATGGCGTACCAGGCGTAGCGGGGAGTAGGTTGCGGAGTCATACACGGAATGACTGGTTAATGTATTTTCCAGACTTGAATAATCACGCCATCCGGGTCACGAATGCCTTTCGAGATAAACAGCGTTTGGGTAAGCCATTCATATTTGCCCGGTGGGGTTTCAAAGGTGGGAGCGGCCCGGAAATAGTAGTCGGAAGGGCTTACTTTTTCGCCGTTGGCAATTCGCTTGGCCACCTCAGGAGTTGCCGTCCGAATGCCTTTATTGTTGACGTAAATCAGGACGCCATCGTCCGTTTGGAGTGTGTACAGTGCGCTGAGTTCCGTCGTTCCATCTTTTCGGAGAATCTGCCAATCAGCCCCGCCATTGACAATGGTTCCCTTCATGTTGGGACCGCTGAAGGTTCCGCCCGTTATAGGGATGATACGTCGTGTACCATGTGGCGTTTCGCCCACCACTAAGGCTGGAGCAATCTTTACATGTAGTTCACAAACAAACTCCAATTGGGGAGCCTGCGGAACGGCAGATGCCGACTCTTGCTGTGCCCAAACCGGAATCGACGGCTGGCAAACAAGTAGGCAGACAACTAGTCCGATACAATACAGGACAGATTTTCTCATTGAATGGCTTCAGCTAAAACATAACAAAAAGACAAAATAATAGGGGTAAAGTCGACTCATTAATACCAGTTAAACGTAGCAGGGTCACCGAATTTTCGGAGACGACACATACAGGGTCATAATACCCGCCAGAATGGTCGGCAGTGCATAGATCAAAAAATTAGTGCCCATCGAAAGCCCCATTCCGATGAGGACTCCGCCCACAGCCGGGCCAATAATACCACCCAATCGCCCCATCCCGATTGCCCAGCCAACGCCCGTTGTTCGAAACTCGGTGGGGTACATTCGGGCGGCAACGGCATATAGGCCGACAAAACCGCCCTGAATACCAAAACCGAGCAGTCCGAACACCAGAAGCAGGACCGATGACCCTTTAAATAGGCTGAAAGTGGCCATGAGCAAACCCGTCATAATCAGGAAGATACCGATTGTTTTTTTGAGACCAATCCGACTGGAAAAATAGCCCTGGGTGACAATACCGAAAAAGGCACCGACATTGAAAACCGTCCCGGCATAAATGGCTAATTCAATCGATAACCCCGCACTGGAAGCCAGCTTAGGAATCCAGCTCGTGAGGAAATACAACGTAGCAAACGATAGAAATAAAGCAACCCATAGCTGAATCGTTGGAATTTTGTATTCATCAGCCAGAATGGATGTTAGGGGAATTCCCTGCCGTCGAACAGGCTTAGTCGGCAATGATGTGATCGTGTTACGTTGCATTCTGGCTAAAATCAGATTCGCTTTCGCCAGCGCATTTGGGGGCTGCGATTTCAGGTAAAACTCCAGCGATTCAGTCAGAAAGAAATAGATAATGGGGAGAGCGACAAGGGTTGCCATACCAGCCAGTTGAAACATAGTTTGCCAGCCCGATACTGGAATGACTCGGGCCGCGACCAGACCCGACAGAACCGCGCCAACCGGATAACCGCCAATAACAACACTCACCCAGAAATCTTTCGTTTTATCGGGCGTATATTCAGCCACCAGAGCCGCCGTACTGGCCAGCATACTGCCAATACCGATCCCACTCAGAAACCGAAACGCGATTAAGAAGCCAATGGAACTTGCCTGAGATGTTAGATAAATGCTGATACCCATGATAGCAGCACTAAGCAGAATCATGGATTTTCGTCCAATCGTATCGGCAAAAGGGGCTAAAAACAAAGCCCCAAAGGTCATACCGAACAGGCCTGAGCTGAATACGATCCCTAAAGCTTCGGGGCTCACCTGCCAGGCTTTGGCAATGGCGGGTGCCGCATAGGAAATCACCATCACATCCATACCATCGAGCATGTTCATCAGCCAGCAGATAAATACGATGGCATATTGAAGTCCCGTTAGCGATTGTTTGTCAAGCAGGGTTCTTGGACTCACTTCCATTGATTCGATACGGTTAGGGAAGATCAGGTACGGATTATTTATCCATTTGTTGATTAGTTAATTGGTTGATTAGTAATCTACTAATCAACCAATTAACTAATCAACAAAAATCAGGGTGTACCCCAGACTTTAATAGCAGTGTTCGTTACCAGTTCCAGTTTCCGCCATTGGTCATCGTGGGTTAAATCATTGCCGTGATGAGTGGACGAAAATCCGCATTGCGGACTGACAGACAGGTTGTCTAATGGCATGTATTGAGCCGCTTCGTCGATACGTTTGGCTAAATCGTCGATGTCTTCCAAGGTCCGAACTTTCGACGAAATGATTCCCAGCACCACCTGCTTATTCTTCGGAACGAAACGTAACGGAGCAAAATCGCCCGAGCGCTCGTCGTCATATTCCAGGAAATAGGCATCGACGTTAATTTCATTGAAAAGTACCTCCGCTACAGGTTCATACCCGCCCTCGGCAAACCAGGTGCTGCGGTAGTTCCCCCGGCATAAGTGAATGCCTACGGTCAAATCATCGGGTCGATCGTCGATGACCGAGTTAATCAGAGCCGCATAGGTTCTGGGCAATTCATTCGGATCTTCGCCCCGCTCGACAGCCGCAGCCCGCATCTTTGGGTCGCACAGGTAAGCCAGGTTGGTATCGTCCAGTTGCAGATAACGCAACCCAGCCTGATATAGGTGAGCAATTTCTTCGCGATAGGCGACCGACAGATCATGAAAAAACTCGTCCATATCGGGGTACGATTCAATGTCGATGGATTTACGTCCACCCCGAAAGTGAATCATTGTGGGCGACGGAATCGATACTTTGGGGGTTTGCGTCACGACGGATTTCAGGTAATTAAAGTCTGTCACCTGTATATCATTGACGTGTTTTAGTTTGCCCGTTACGCTCAACACCGGGGGTTTAAAATTATCCTCGGCAACTTTGGCATTCGGGTTCGCATCAATACCCCCCGTAACGGAAACGCCCGCGAGTTCTTTCAGAAAATCGAGGTGGAAATAATCCCGACGGAATTCTCCATCGGTAATTGATCGCATGCCGGTAGATTCGAGCTTTCGGACAGTTTCCGCAATTGCTTTATCTTCAATGGCCCGTAATTCATCGGCAGTAATCTCACCTTTTTTCCATTTCAGGCGATTTTCTTTCACTTCGGGAGTGCGCAGTAAACTGCCCACATGGTCGGCACGAAACGGAGGAGTTTTCATTTAGGTTTTATGTAAGGTTATAATAGCCCGCTGATTTTTATGATTGTTAAGAACAGGTATGCTTCTACCAGAATGTTGATAGGTCAATTCGGCTTCCCGGTTAAAATCATATCTAAATCATATTCATCATAAAAATCAGCGGGCTATTGTAAGGGTAAAGTGTATATAGTCGATACATTCAATTCATTAATTCGCCCGCTCAAGCACAATCGCGTAGCCCATACCTACGCCCACACACATGGTCGCCAGTGCATAGCGTTTGTTCTGCCGTTGCAATTCGAGCACAGCGGTTTGCACCAGCCGCGTCCCCGACATGCCTAGTGGATGCCCCAGGGCAATGGCTCCCCCATTCGGATTGACGCGCGGGTCGTTGTCGGCCATTCCCAGTTCCCGAATGCAGGCCAGCGACTGGGCCGCAAAGGCTTCGTTCAGTTCAATAACATCGATATCATCCAGCTGTAATCCGGCTTTTTGCAGGACTTTCTTCGTTGCGGGAACTGGACCAATTCCCATAATACGCGGCTCAACGCCAACTACGGCAGAAGCGACAATCCGGGCTTTAGGCGTTAATTGATAGCGATTTACTCCCTCTTGCGAAGCGACGATCATGGCTGCTGCTCCGTCGTTCAAACCAGCAGAGTTACCCGCCGTTACGCCCCCCTCTTTTTTGAAAGCCGGTTTCAGGGTAGCCAGCACCGCTAGTGCCGTGTTGGGCTTAACGAATTCGTCGGTTCTGAAGACAATAGGCTCTCCTTTCTTTACCGGAATTTCGACGGCTACAATCTCCTCGGCAAGTCGGCCCGATTGCTGCGCTTTGGTCGCTTTTTGCTGGGAGTGATAGGCAAACAAGTCCTGATCTTCGCGGCTGATGTGGTAGATTTCGGCCAGATTCTCGGCCGTTATACCCATGGCATCAACCCCGTACATAGCCTGCATTTTAGGATTGATGAAGCGCCAGCCGAAACTGGAATCGAACATCTGGGCATCGTTTCCAAATGGTTTCGATGTTTTAGAGATCACCCACGGCCCCCGTGTCATGTGTTCCATCCCACCAGCAATGAATACATCGCCATCGCCCGCCTTAATGGCTCGATTGGCATGAATCACCGCCGACATTCCCGATGAACACAACCGATTGACCGTTTCGCCTGGCACAGTATAAGGCAACCCGGCCAGCAAAAGCGCCATGCGGGCTACGTTCCGATTATCTTCCCCTGCCTGATTATGACACCCCAGTATAACATCGTCAATAGCATCGGCAGGCAGATTCGGATTTCGTTTCAGCAACTCTTTAATAGGCAGTGCCGCCAAATCATCCGCCCGTACGGTTGAAAGACTACCCCCGAAATTGCCAATCGGGGTGCGGATGGCGTCAATAATATAGGCTTCGTTCATGATTGAAAGAAAGATTTTTAATGAGTGAAAGAATGAAAGTGCGAAAGAGTGGCAGGTGCGAGAGAACTGCTGATGCGTCAGCCGGAATGCCGGACCTCACTCTTTCATTCTTTCACTCATTAAAAATGTCGCGCTTGTTTTAGCTCGTACGTCGTCCAGGGTAGCACCGGGCATCAGTTCCAATAGGGTTAGTTTACCCGCGGGAAAGGCAAAGACGGCCAAATCGGTGATGACCATATCCACCACGCCCATTGCCGTCAGCGGGAGTGTACACTGCTGAACTAGCTTAGGCGAACCATCCGGGTTCACGTGGGTCATGGTGATAATCAACCGTTTCGCACCCTTCGCCAAATCCATCGCTCCACCAACACCCAATAACGGTTTTCCCGGAACAGCCCAATTGGCTAAGTTGGCGGTTTCGTCCACTTCCAGACCACCCATAATCGCTACGTCGATATGCCCACCCCGAATCATCGCAAATGAATCGGCGCTGTCGAAATAACTGCTTCCTTTCAGAGCAGTAACCGGAATTTTTCCCGCGTTGACGGGGTAATCCATGGCTCCGCCCCCATCGGCCGGACCTGGCCCGACGCCCAGCATGCCGTTTTCAGTATGCAGAATGATGCCATGCTCGTCAGTAATCAGGTCAGCAATCAGCGTCGGGATGCCAATGCCCAGGTTGACCACATCGCCTTTTTTTAATTCGACCAATGCCCGTCGGGCCATATTCATCCGAACCTCATCGACTTTTTTGGAGGTCGAAACCGAAGCTGAACTACCTAAATCCTCCAGTGTCAGAGTCGCCTGCACCAGATAATCGACGAAACAACCGGGCGTATGCACCTCTTCTGGTGCAATCTGGCCCACTGGTACGATTTCTTCTACCTCAGCAATGACTAAATCGGCAGCCGTCGCCATAGCCTTATTGAAATTATTTTCGGTCATGCGGTATTGTAGATTCCCTGCCGTATCGGCCCGCCAGGCCCGCACAAAAGCGACATTGCCCCGGATACTTTTGATGAATACGTGCTCAATGCCATCGATGAGTTTGGTTTCACGACCCTGGGCCAATGGGGTTCCTGCCGATGTAGGTGTATAAAACCCCCCGATACCAGCTCCACCAGCCCGAATGGCTTCAGCCAGCGTTCCCTGTGGTAATAGTTCATAGTCCACCTGGCCACTTTGAGCCGCTTTCACAGCATCTGGATTCGAGGTAAAAAACGAGCCGATCATCTTTTTGATTTGACCATTTCGGAGCAAGCGCCCCCCACCAATACCTGTTTCGCCGACGTTATTGCCGATAAAGGTGAGGTCTTTGATTCCGGTTTCTGCAAGCGCGTGCATCAAATGAACAGGGTTACCTGTCATCCCAAATCCGCCCTGCAGCAGGGTATCTCCTTCGTTCACCAAAGCCGCAGCGTCAGCTACGGTAAGTTGTGGTACTGTTTTCATAGCGTACTCATTCCGTTAGAACTACCCGACCGTTTTAGTCTTTCGGGTAGGTTGATTTACGTCGTAGCTTCGGCGGATTGTTTGGCCGCGAGGCCCACGTAGTTTTCAGCAACCAACGCCGAAGCAGCTTGGCTCGTGATTAATTGATTAAATCGGGATGCCTGTAAGTGAGCATCGAAAGGCGTTCTTTCAGGATTATGATGCAGTAACTCGGTCATGAAGTTAGAAAACTCCTGCACCCGCCACACCCGGCGCATACAGCCTTCGGTGTAGGTGTCTAAATCAGCACGACTACCCTCGCGATACCAGGTCATTAGCGCATCGAAAAGATGACCGGTATCGGCCACGGCCATATTAAGCCCTTTGGCACCCGTTGGGGGAACGATATGCGCCGAATCACCTGCCAGAAAAAGCCGCCCGTGCTGCATGGGCTCACTCACGAAGCTCCGCATAGGAGTAATGGTTTTTTCCAGAATCGGCCCTTCAGCCAACACCCATCCCGTAGACCCCAGTCGAATCTGGAGTTCGGACCAAATGCGCTCGTCGGGCCAGTCTTCCAATCTATCCGCTACGTTGCACTGCACATACAATCGGGAAATTTCCGATGAACGCATGCTATGCAGAGCAAATCCCCGCTCGTGGTAGGCGTAGATTAACTCATGAGTCGAAGGGGGCACCTTCGCCAGAATGCCCAACCAGCAGTATGGATAAACTTTGTCGTAAACTTTAGTCAGTTCGCTGGGGATCGACGCACGGCTAATACCATGAAAACCGTCGCAACCCGCCACAAAATCGCAGGTGAGCGTATGCTTTTCGCCGTTTTGAGTATAATGAATTGTCGGCGCAGGAGTCTCCAATCCGTCGATGCGTTTCGCTTCAGCTTCAAACAAAATAGATTGGGCGGTACTCCGTTGGGTGGAATTTTGCTGGCTATCTGCGTCCAATCGCAGTCGTATCAGGTCTTTCACCACTTCGGTTTGGGCGTAGATGGTCACCCGAGAGCCATCGGTCAGTTGAGCTAGATCAATTCGGTGACGCTGCCCATTGTAACTAAGGATAACTCCATCATGAACAAGTCCTTCCCGGTCAAGTCGGTCGCTGGCACCGGCCTGTTGAAGCCGGTCAACGGTATTCTGTTCAAGTAACCCTGCCCGTTGCCGACTCTCAACACGCTCCCTTGTTCTGTTTTCCAGTACAACCGAACGAATGCCCTCCTGATGCAACAGTTGCGACAACAACAGGCCTGCTGGTCCAGCCCCAATGATCCCTACCTGCGTGTGGTGGTTCATAGTCGTTGTTCATTTAGAATTTCGCTCGCAGCATGAAAAGCAGCATTGGCGGCTGGCAGGCCACAATACAGCGCTGAATGCATGATCACTTCCTTGATTTCATCCACAGTTACGCCGTTGTTGAAGGCTGCCCGCACGTGCATTTTGAATTCCGCTTCGCGGTTTAGCGCAATCAGCATCCCTAACGTAATGAGGCTTCTGGAATGGCGTGACAAACCAGGTCGGGTCCAGATTTCGCCCCAGGCATAGCGAGTAATGAAATCCTGAAAATCAGCATTAAAATCCGTAATACCCGCGTTAGCCCGGTCGACGTGGGCACTGCCCAACACGTCCCGACGGACAGCCATACCGGCATCATACGTAGCGCGATCTGAAAGCATCCATTCCAGACACTTTTGTTCCGCAATAGGTTTAGGTAAAAACTCTTGAAGTGCCTGAGCAAATGCATCAGCCACTTCAACAGCCGATAGGTGCGCGGCTGCCAGTTCAACTAACTGAGCATCAGTAATTTTTTTCTGTATAAGCTGGCCATCTGCAACGGTCGTCACCGGGTCATGAGTACCCGCAATGATAAGCGTTGGCGCAGTGATGCGATGAATGTCATCCCGTAAATCAGTATCCCGAATGGCCGCGCAACAGGCGAGGTAGCCCGCGTCTGTATTTGCCCGAAACGTAGCTAATAACCGAGTTAGTGTATCTGGATTTGCATGCCGAAATTCCGGTGTCAGCCAACGGCTTAATACGGCATCAACAATGGACGAAAGACCTTGCTGGCTAACTGTTTCTATGCGTTCATTCCACGTAGTAGACGTGCCGATTTTAGCGGCTGTATTACTGAGAACCAGTTTGCTAATACGTTCTGGATGATGGATCGCCAGCCATTGCCCAATCAAACCACCCATCGACAATCCACAGAAATAAATGGTTTGAATCTTCAGCGCATCGAGCAATCCAATCACATCCTGACCCAAATCAGCCATACTAATGGGGCTTGCCAAAGCGGGCGTCTGCCCATGTCCGCGTGTGTCATAGCGCAGCATTCGGAAATGGGCACGCAGTTTATCCGCTACGCCATCCCACATTGTCAGATCAGCGCCTAATGAATTGGAAAACAGCACAACCGGCCCTTGCTCAAGGCCGTCGAACTGGTAATGCATCGGGGTTCCGTTTATAACGAGTTCGGCCATTGTCAATTTGTCGACTTGAGATTCTGTTGCATCCGTTCTGTATCGACCTCCAGGCTACCGATCAGGTCATTGGCGTAGTGCAGGTTGGCTGCGGTGAGTTTCACTACGTCACGAATAACGGGCCATTCGCTATGCCAGGCTCCGGCAGCTCGTTCGTGGGGCTGCATCATCGAACCCAGCAGACTGGCCACTAGGGCGGGCGTGCGGTGAGCGATGGCTACCATAAACGTAGACGTGACCGGATTGCGCTTATGAGGCATGGACGAGGATCCACCTTTACCCTCAGCGGCCCCTTCCCGAACTTCGCCAACCTCAGTCTGCATCAGCAGAATGACATCGTTGGCCAGTTTACCCAACGATCCGTTCAGAATACCAAGCATGGCTGCTATGTCGGCTAGCTGATCTCGCTGGGTGTGCCAGGTGAGTTTAGTTGTTCCGAGTCCCAGCGTAGTGGCTACCTTCTCCCGAATTGCCAGACTGTGTACGCCCAGCGTTACGGCATTGCCGACCGGCCCGCCCAATTGCAGGACGATGCACTCCTTCATTATTCGGTCCAGTCGGTCCACTGAACGTAGTAACCCGTCGAGCCAACCCATAACTTTGTCGGCAAACGTAATCGGCAGCGCCTGCTGCAATAAAGTTCTTCCCATCATCGGTGTATGCTGATGGGTGTGAGCCAGGGTTGTCAGCTGTCTGTTCAGCAGGTCCAAATCAGCGCGGAGTTGCTCCAATGCCTGTTTCAATTGGCACATCAACGCCGTATCGATAACATCCTGGCTAGTTGCTCCCCAATGAACGTACCGAACTGATTCGGGGCTTTTCCAACCAATCCGCTCTTTCAGCAAGTTGACAAACGGAATGGCTGGATTGCCAGCCAGCAGTGTTTGTTGCCGTATCTGTTCCGTATCCCAATCTGTTTGCTGGCAAACGTCCGCTATAGTCGTTGCTGCCAGGGTCGGAATTACACCCACGTCAGCCTGGGCCGCGGCTAATGCAGACTCGAAAGCCAGCATAAACCGCAGTTCGGTAACATCTGAAAAAAGAGCCTCCATCAGCGGAGTGGTGAAAATCGATTCAGCTAGCACGATAAGGGGCTCCTATAAATCAAAAAAGACTGTTTCACTGGGACCTTGTAATCGGATATCGAACTGGTAATGGCCATCCGTACGCTTTATTGCCAGGAGCGTACTCCGCCGGTCGGGGTCAATCGAGTTCAGGAACGTATCCCGACTGTTCGCTTCCGGTTCGTCCGAAAAATAGAGCCGGGTGTATAGTGTTCGGAGAGACCCGCGCATAAACAGAATGACATTGATGTGCGGAGCCGAATCTTCAGCTGTGAAACCCGGTTTAAGCGTCGTAAAGAGAAATTCGTGGTTAGCTGTTGTACCGGTGCCAAAGCGACCAAAGCCCGTAAACGTGGCATGGTTGGGCGGATAGGCAATTGGTTCAGTAGCATATTGGCCCTGGGCATCAGCCTGCCATAGTTCGACTATCGCATCGGAAACGGAAGTTCCATTTCCATCAATAATACACCCAGTGATATAAATGATCTTCCCCCGATTTTCGCGCGGCTCAATCAGCATCCCATCCATCAGGCTTGTATAATCGTAACCATACTGGCGGGCAGTGAGGCCGTAGGCAAAAAAAGGACCCACTGTCTGGGAGGGCGTAATTGGTAAGGTATTCATGACTCAAACGGGGTTTGATTCCGACCATTCAGCACAATATTGAACTCATACGCCAGGGCAAACTCAGGCTCTGTCCAATCCATACTGAATCGGGCAATGAGCAACTCTCTGGCATGCCTGGGAACCGACTGAAAAATGGGGTCATAGGCAAATAGCGGATCGCCCGGAAAATACATCTGGGTCACTAATCGCTGGTCGAGATGATGGCCGATCACCGAAAAATGAATATGGTTGGGACGCCACGCATTGTAATGATTACCCCAGGGATATGCACCTGGTTTAATGGTGTAAAATGAATACCGGCCTTCTGCATCAGTCAGCAGACGTCCGGCCCCTAAAAAATTAGGATCAAGGGGTGCATCGTGAATTTCCGCTTTGTGGATATACCGACCAGCAGCATTAGCCTGCCAGATTTCAACCAGCACATTAGGGAGCGGACGACCCGACGCGTCCAGAACCTGACCCGCTATTTTGATTCGCTCGCCAATGGGCTCCCCATTTCGGCGGGCGTTTTTAGTCAGGTCATTATCGAAAGGACCAAGACAAGATTCACCAAAAACAGGCATCCGAAGGTTTTTCATCTGCTCCGGCACCAGTAGTAATGGACGGGTTGGGCTGCGTAAAATCGTGGATTTATATCCGGGAGAGAGGTGTGCGGGATGCGTACTCAATGCGTCGGATTGAGGGCTACTGAGTTCCATTGCCTGCTCGTTTCCATTGGATTGATGATAAGCTTTTTCTTCCATAACCAGTACGTGTCAATCACCAAATTATCTTTTACAAAGCTATGAGGATGATCCTATCTTTTCTTGGATGATTCTAAAACAAACTTGTGTATATAGAACATAAGCTTGATATTTGGCCCAATAGTTAGCTTTTTAGAACATGAATGGGAAAGGATTGAAAAACTATGAAGGGTTATATGGCGATAACCAGTTACCCTTTCCGAAGAACTTCATTCACCATGAATTACTGGCTGTCCGCAGTGAACTTTACGACTGGGAAATTGATCAGCATCTGCACACCGACTTATATCAGTTGTTCATTTTCACGAAAGGTAGCGGTACTGTGCTGGCTGAACAGCGACGTATACCACTCCGGCCACCTTGTGTGCTGATGATCCCGACCAATACGCTGCATGGTTTCGCGTTTCAGGCGGGTATGGAAGGCGACGTATTTACCTTTTCTGAATCGTCGCTGGAGCATCTGTTTAGTGACGCTAAGCATGTTTTGCTGGAGATTAATCAGCTCAGGCAGTTAACCTTTGAGGACTCGAAAGTTTCCTTTGGTGAAGTGCTGTGGCTGAAAGAAAAAACCATTCGGGAACTGGATGAAGTCCAGCCCGAGAAACAACGTATTTTACAACATCTGACCCAACTTTTGTTTCTCAGTTTATACCGGATCAGTTTGGAATCCGTAATGACCGTGCCAAAGTCTGATAACCGCACACTGGCATATTTCCTTTCGTTCCAGAAATTAATTCGTCATTCGGTTCACGAGTCGAAAACTATTCAACAGTACGCTCGCGAACTAAATATTACGTCGGTTCACCTTAATCGGATTTGTCAGGCGCTGGTCAAAAAGTCAGCCCTGCAATTGGTACATGATTTTCTGACGGCGGAGGCTAAAAAATATCTACTGAATACTACGTTCTCCTTATCAGAAGTTTCTTACCGGCTTGGGTTCAAAGATCCTGCCTACTTCTCCAGGCTATTTAAAAAACAAACTGAGTTATCACCAAGGGCATTTAGGCAGCAAAATGGGAGGAGTTTATAACCAGGTTTTTAATGGAGTTGGCGAATCTAATCTTGAGTCAGGGCTAATTTTCCTACTTATTAGATATACGCTTATTCCCTCCTTTATACATTAACCCTTCATTGTATTTGAAAAGGGAATAACCTGTTCCTTCTTCATAACCGGGCACATCTTCTTTCTGCTGCTGAACAGCCGCTTCTGAAATGGGGGTCGTAAAGGGCATTTTACCTGTAGGGCTAAACTTGCCCGTCACAATATCCAGCAGCGCGTCGGGTGTCGTGCCAAACGTAGCCAGAACGCCTTTGATACGAGTACTGCCATCTTTCGGGTAAATTTCATCGATGACCCAGGGATTGCTGTAGTTGATTGCCACAATGGTTGTTTTTTTTGCCGTCAGCGAATTGATATAGGCTACGTCTACTGAATTCTTCGATAAGGCTAGATAAATCGGCGAACCATCCGATGCGAATAGTGGCTTGGCCGAAGGCTTCAGCCAGAGCACAATCACATCCGCTTCATCAGGTGTAGCGACAAACGTAACAGGGTATTTTCCATCGTTGATCGTGTAGCTAGTAGCTGGCGTAGCCGTGCCAACCGGCTTGTTCCCTAAGGCTTCGAAGTAAACTTTCGTTTTGGGCTTAAGCGGCAATATTTCGGCCTCATTGCGAAGCAGAACAATGGACTTCCGATGAGCCAAATCCGCTCTTGCCTGAAACTGAGCATTCCCGACAAGACGCTCGGCCGCAGCCTCATCCACGTAGGGATTTTCGAAAAGCCCCAGGTTGAATTTTTCCATCAGCAACCGAAGCACCGAATCGTCAATCAGTTTGGGGTCTACCATACCGCTTTTTACCGTGGCCAGCAAGTTGGCCGGGTCGGCCGTACCTGAGTAAAGATTAACACCCGCTTCCAGGGTTCGTTTATAGCGTTCCTGAATCGAGAGGTTTTCGGCTCCCCAGGGCATCATTTCAATCGGCCCTGTGTCGGAGTTAATAATGCCGGTAAACCCTAATTCGGTACGTAGCAGGTCGTGAATGATGGCCCGATTATAGGCGTAGGCGATGGGCTCATACTTGGTATCAGCCGGAAACGAATAATAGGGCATAATGGCCGAGGTTCCGGCTTTGATGGCTGCTTTGAAGGGAATCAGGTTGTTGGCAAACTTGCCGCCTGGAAACACCTCTTTCTTACCCCATTCGAAATGGGGATCCTGTCCCCCCTGCCCGGAGCCTCCACCCGGAAAGTGCTTGGTGGTCACCGCCACCGAGCCAGAGCCGAGTGTTTTGCCTTGAAAGCCATATACGATTTCGGTCATCATCTGGCCTGCCCACTGGGCATCTTCCCCAAATGTGCCTTCAATTCGTTGCCATCGTGGTTCGGTGGCTAAATCGGCCATATACATATACCCTTTTCGCAGGCCCACTGCCGACCACTCCTGGCGGGCAACGTCGGCAAACTCCCGAACTAGTTTCAGGTCACGCATAGCCGACAGGCCTAATTCGCCGGGCCAGGCCGAGAAAACCGTTTTGCCAACACTGGTGCCAATCGCTGCGGCACCAGTGATGTGGTTACGTGGATTGGATGCAATAATAGCCGGAATTCCTAAGCCGTCGCTTTCACACAGCGCCTGTAATTTATTGGCCCATTCGGCTGTTAGGCGGGCACTCACGTTGGCCCGCAAAATGAAGTGACGAAGGTGATATTGGGTAACGGCTTTGGTCGTGCCCGCTGCATTCATAATGGGCGTAGGCAGTGGTTTGCGGGTGAACATATTCTGGCTGGCCACCAAATCCTCCTCATTGAAATCGCTGGTAATGGGCTCTTTAGCTTGTCCGGCTTGAAATGACTGATCGTTTTTCATCCGAGTCGTGCTGATGAGCATGAAGCCGACCTTTTGTTCCAACGACATTTTTGCCAACAAGTCGCGGCTCCGTTCTGCAGACGATAATCGCCAGTCTTCGTACTTGTCTAAGGTGCCGTTTTTGTTTAAATCCTTGAATTTTAATTTATTAACAGTCAATACCTGTACAGATCGAACCCCCAACACTGGCTGCGGCTTGGGTTGCGGTCGTAGCTTGGCCATAGCAGCCGGATGAGGTAGGGCGAGAACCGTCAAAGCTACAGTTAGAATGCGTGTTTTTAGTAATAGCTGAGGCATAGTTTTTGTCAAGAAAATAGGATTAGCGTTTTAATAGAATAAAAATACCCTACCCAATCCGCCTGGCTCGATTCACCGCAATAAACGATGAGATAAAAGCTACAAACGCACCCACTACGCCCGATATAAGCAGAGCGGGTAGTTTGGGTAGCTGAACATTAGCCATTGAAGATTGAAGCAGCCATAGCAGTCCGAAACATAAACCGGTGAAGGCCAGGCCCAAGCCAATTGACGTGAGTAACGCCGTTGAAAACCAGCTTATATGAGTATCAAGCGTCGGTTCCAGTTTATGGGCCATGCGTTGTTTGGTCATCGTTACGAACGTAGCCAGGGTTGTGGCAAAAACCGAAATCAGTACGGTTGGCATCAATATACTGACTAGTGTCGGGGTCTCGCCCTTAAGGTTGATAAACTCGTACTTGTAGAAAATAATGAACGGAGCTACTATATTGATAATCAGATTGAATAGGGTAGCTGTGATGGCGTTACGCTGCGTAAATTCTTTCATGGTTTTACAGGGGCGAACAGGCTTGAGAAGGCAACGCGTTAGGCATCGGCTCCGCCTTACCGTTTATGGCGGAGCCGATGCCCTACTTAAATCGGAGCACCCATAGCACCCAGCGTCTTACCCATCAATGCACCCATATTAGCGCCTTCGGGTAGTTGACCTTTCCACTCTAACTGCTCCCACTCGCCGAGGGTATTCGACGCATCGACTACCATTTTGCAGCGTTCATACCGCCGGTTCATAAAATTGTTTAGTACAGACGGCAGTGGATCGCCGGTTTGCACTAACTCACTCAGCACTACGGCATCTTCAATAGCAAGCCCTGCACCCTGCCCCAACTGTGGAATGGTCGCATGAACGGCGTCGCCGATGAGCAACACCCGATTGATATACCAGGGAGCAGGCAACAAAAGCGTTTCGAGTGGGCGATAAATCACACCAGCCGGGTCGGTAATCTGGTCAATAACGGTTCGTACCGTCGGCGCGTCGTACTCTGCCAGCAGGGCTTTCATACGGGGAACCAGTTCCGATTCTGGAATCTTTGGATCTTCCCCCTCTGCCGATACCACAAACATATACATCTTGTCAGCCGTCATTGGAATCAGACCTACTTTGGTTTTCTTGCCAAAAAAGATGTAGCCTGTATCCAGTTCGGCTGGCCGTGGAAAGGCGTATCGCCAGACTGACTGCCCGGTATAGCGCGGTTTGAAATCGCCCAGCACCAACCGCCGAACTTTGGAATAAACCCCATCCGAACCGACTACCAGATCGTAGCGGCCCGTGCTGCCATCGGTAAATGTAACCGTTACGTAGTCGGGTCCATTGTCGAGCGTATCTACCGTAACGCCCATCCGAATAGTTACCTGATTATCAGCAGCTCCATCGAGCAATACCTCGTGCAGAATCCGACGCGAGATGCCATTATGAACGGGCAATCGACCCATAGGGGGTGTACCAACCTGTGCAATCTGGAAGCCGTTGCTGGTGCACATTTTTACGGGTCCGTAGGGCGAACCGCGTTCCATACAGCGGTCGGCAAGCCCCAATACGTCCAGTGCCCGCAGAGCATTAGATGGCTGAATAATACCTACGCCATAGACGTTGAACTCGGGCTGAAGTTCGACAAGTTCGGTTTCAATGCCCGCTTTTCGAAGCGCAATCCCCGCTGATAAGCCGCCAATGCCGCCCCCCACGACAAGGACTTTTTTTATTTGTGACATGATTTGATTGGTTGTTGGATGACTGGTTGATTGGTTATTAGATGACTGGTGGGTGAGTAAACTTTTTGACATACATTACTGTCTAACCAATCAACCAGTCATCCAATAACTATTCTCCAAAGATGGCTACTGCCCGGCACCAGCCTGCGCTACCGCCTTTAATTTTGGCTGGGAAACAACTTACCTTGAAGCCGTAAGGGGGCAACTGGTCCAGATTGGCCAGTTTCTCGATCTGGCAGTACTCTTTCTCGCGACCTACGTAGTGCGCGGCCCAAATCACACCTGGGCGCGGATTCTTGAAATAATCTTCAGCCTGAATATGCAAAGGAATATCCCATCCCCAACCGTCGGTTCCCATCACTTTAATGCCCTGATCGATCAGCCAGTGAGTCGCTTCGGCGGAAGCACCGACGTGTATTTTTACAAAATCATTGTCGTACAGGCGTTTATCGGCATCGCAGCGAATCAGCACAATATCGAATGGCTTTAGGGTATAGTTGATAGCCGCCAGCTTCACTTTCAGGTCGTCGGATGAGAAGCAATAGCCATCGGGTTTATCGGTAAAATCCAGCACCACACCATCGTGAAAGAACCAGTCTAGCGGCATCTGCTCGATAGTACGCGATGGTTTACCCTCGCTCGTTGGGAAGTAGTGCCAGGGAGCGTCGATGTGCGTACCGGCATGACCCGTAAGATAAAGAAACTCACCGGCGGGCCCGTTGCCTTCAAGAAAAACGTCCTCAGATGCGCCACCAAAGAGTTTGGACCCCATCTTACGCGCTCCTTCTTTATGATCTTCGTAATCAATTTTGGTCGGTAACGGCTCTTTAATATCAGCCGAAATCGTTACCGATAAGTCAATGATTTTCATGTTTGTAAGGGTTTATAGTTGGGTAAAATGGTCAACAACGGGTGGGCTGGCAAAAAACGGCCCGATAATGGCCCTCCATTCCGTAAAGAGGTCCGACTGCCGGAATCCGATGGTATGATCTTCCAGAGTCTGCCATCGGATCAACAACAGGTAACGGTTTTCGGCTTCGATGTCTCGCTGTATGTGAAGATCTACAAAGCCCTTAGCCTGGCTGATAACGGCTTTGGCGTTGGGGAACTCCATTTCAAACTCGGCCTCCCGACCGGATTGAATCGTGATGAGAGCGTGTTCAGTAATCATACAATCTGGTTTTTCAGGATGCCAAGTCCATCGATTTCCAACTCGATCACGTCGCCGGGTTCGAAGGGACGATGAGCCTCAAAATTGGTTTCGATCAGACTTCCCCAACCTACGGTTCCTGAGCCAAGGATATCGCCAGGATACAACGAAACGTGGTTTTCGGAAGCTCGTTCGATCATCTGCCCAAATGTGTAATGGACAGTGTTATAGTTTCCGTCACAGATCGTTTTCCCGTTAATCCGTGAGGTCATGCGGAGCGTAAAGCGTCCTGTTTCGTCCCGATATGACTCCAGTTCGTCTTTCGTGACGATATACGGCCCGATAGCATTGGCGAAATCTTTTCCTTTTGCCGGGCCGAGGTTGCACTTCATCTCGCGAGCCTGAATAGCCCGTGCCGTGAAATCGTTGAAAATCGTATAGCCAAAAATGTAGTCGTCGGCCTGATCAGCTCCAATGTTCTTCCCGGCCTTGCCTATAACGCAACCCATTTCCAATTCGTAATCGAGCCGGGTTTCGCCCGTCGGGCGTGGAATATCCTGGCCGGGTCCGTAAATAGCCTGGTGATTTGTGAAGTAGAAAATAGGCATCTCGTACCATTCCGGGGCAATCTGATGGCCGAACTTCGATGACGCATTTTTGAGGTGTTGCTCAAACCCGATGTAATCCCGAAAACTACGCGGATTGGGCAAAGGAGCCAGCAGCGTTACGTCATCCAGCGCATAGGTCGGAGCCGCATTCTGCCAGCTATTGGCCTGAATCAGGTTAAAATATCGTTCGTGGTCATCAATGAAACTGAGCATATCGGCGGGTAAAATCCCGTTACTCAGCGCGTGCATATCCACTACGCCGTTTTGATTTAGCCAGCCAGCACGAGTTTGATTATCAGATGTTTGAAAGGTTACGAGTTTCATTTTTAAAGAGCGAAAGAATGTGTGCATTTTCTCGTAGCTGTGGGGGGCACAGCTACAGAAATTAACTTCCTAATAACCAGCAACTACGCTACCCCCCTGCCACCATCAACTGGAATGACGCTTCCTGTAGTGAAAGTGAGCGTTGTGGCCAAGGCCAGAACTGTTTTTGCTACGTCGTCGGGGACACCCAATCGGCCCATTGGCGTTGCATTCGTTTGACCCTGTATAAAAGCTGGGTCAAATCGGCTGGCGTAGTCGCCCAAAACCAGTCCCGGTGCCACTGAAACGACCCTGACTTTCGGAGCCAATGCGCGCGCCAGTGAGCGGGTCAGGCTGTCAATGGCAGCTTTAGAAGCACAATAAGCCACATTGCTCCCAATTCCCGTTTGGGCCGCAAACGACGAAATATTGATTATCAATCCGCCTTTATCAGCCATCAAAAGCGTTTTGCAGGCTCGAATCATGGCAAAAGGGCCTCGCCAGTTCGTTTGAAAAATCCGGTCGATCCACTCGTCTGTCAGCGCGTCGAGATCGTCGTGCGGAACAGGGGTCGTAATGCCTGCGTTATTCACCAGAATGTCAAGTCGCCCGTATCGTTCGACTATAAAATCGGCCAGTCGCCCCAGCGATACACTATCCGTTACCGAAGCCTGAACAACTGCATGGTCTTCGCCGGGAAGCGTTTCCAGCAACGTATTGGCTTTAACAACATCGTTGTTATACGTAATGACAACGATTGCCCCAGCCTGAGCCAACGTCTGGCTGATAGCTGATCCAATGCCGCCTGCTCCACCTGTGATTAAGGCTACATGGCCGGTCAGGGCGTTAGGAAACGGGTTCAGGCTCATGCTGTCCATATCGTTCTACCCGTAAATCGGCCTGTGCTTTATGGCCCCAGAAATTCTCGATTGCGCAAAGCCTTGAGCAGTAGTCACCGATGAGCGCACTGGCTTCGGGCGTTCTGATTTCCTGATAGGTACAGGTTTTCAGGAACTTACCGACCCACAGCCCACCCGTGTAACGGGCGGCTTCTTTGGTAGGTAGTGTATGGTTGGTGCCAATCACTTTATCGCCAAACGCTACGTTGGTTTTCTCGCCGAGAAAAAGACCGCCATAGTTCGTCATTCGGTCTAAAAACAGGCGGGGATTTTCGGTCATTACCTGTACGTGTTCACTGGCAATCCGGTCGGCTTCCAAAATCAGTTCGTCAACCGTATCGACCAGAATCACCTGACCATAATCGCGCCAGGCCACACTCGCTACGTCGGCAGTGGGCAGGGTTTGAAGCTGGCGGTCAATCTCGGCCTCAATACCGTGGGCAATGGTCGGGCTACTGGTCAGCAAAATAGCGGGTGACGTAGGGCCGTGCTCAGCCTGTCCTAATAAATCAGTCGCGCACGTTCTGACATCGCAGGTATCGTCGGCGATCACTAAGGTTTCGGTTGGACCGGCAAACAGGTCGATACCTACTTTGCCATAAAGCTGTCGTTTGGCTTCGGCTACGTAGGCATTACCCGGTCCCACCAGCATATCGACAGAATCGACGGTTTCGGTACCGAGAGCCATCATCGCTACTGCCTGAACACCGCCCAGCAAATAAATCTCGTCGGCACCCGCCATCGACATAGCTGCTACCGTTGCCGCCGGAATTTCACCTTTTATCGGAGGAGTGCAGGCAATTACGCGCTTAACCCCAGCCACTTTAGCCGTCAGCACGCTCATATGGGCGGAAGCCACCATCGGGTAACGGCCACCTGGCACGTAACAGCCCACGCTGTTGACCGGAATATTTTTATGACCCAGAAATACACCCGGCAACGTCTCTACTTCTACATCCTGAATCGAAGCCCGCTGAATTTGAGCGAAGTTTCGGATTTGGGTTTGAGCAAAGGTGATGTCGTCAATGACCTGCTGCGGCAGGGTAGCGATGATGCTTTCAATCTGTTCTGGCGATAACCTGAAACTTTCCGGCGACCAGTGATCGAGCCGGGCTGAAAGCTCACGCACGGTGGCATCCCCCCGTTTGGCTACGTCGGCCAGCATCTGCTCAACCGTTGCCCGCACCTTTGCGTCGGCCTCGGTGGATTCGGCATACGTAATGCCTTTTTTTATCTGTTGTATCATTGATTGATTAGTTGAGTGGGTGATTGGTTAATTGGGTGATTAGTTAATTGGGTGATTAGTTAATTGGGTGATTAGTTAATTGGGTGATTAGTGAGTGGTTGACTGTCCTAAATCGCGCTTAATCAACCACTCAACCACTCACCTAATCAACTAATCAACTTACCAGCTACCCAGTCGTACATATTGAACGTCTTCGTGAAGTCGTCAATCTGGCAGTGGGCTGAGCCGCTTTCCTCTTTAGGGACAACTTCCAGTACATGTTCGCATGTCAGGGCCGCATCCAGCTTGTACGCGTTTTCGACGAAGTTCTGGCGGTCGTCTTCGCCATGTAGGATGTAGGTGGGCATCGAAATCTTATCCGCTACGTCATCCAGTGCGAATTTTTTCAGTCGTTCACGTGCGTCGGCCATGTTATCGGCTCCTACGATGTGCTGCACAATCTCAGCCAGTGGGTGATTGTCGGGCCGGTTTTTCCAGATGTCGTAGTAACTCCACACAGCTCCGAACACCATACACACCTTGAACCGAGGCTCAAAGGCGGCACAACGAGCTGCCATATAGCCTCCCATCGATACGGCGCCAATACCGATTCGGGTGGTATCTACGTGGTCTTTTAGAGTCTCAATGGCCCAATCCAGCACGGCCGTACCGGCTACATTGAAATCGTAACGGGTTAAGATAGTATTGACCCGTAGCGAATAGCCCTGTCCAGGGCCATCCATTGCCAGCAGCGCAATGCCCCGTTCGTTGAGGTGTTGCGAAATACCGAAGTAAAGTTCTTCAGCCAGGCTGTCTAATCCACCGAACATAATCATCAGCGGAGGATTTTGAACGCCCGTTGGAGCAAACAGGTAACCCGGTAGAAATGACCCTTCGAACGGCACTTCAACCTGTAAGGGTTTATTCTCGAAATGCTCAATAGCTTTCAGAAATGCCTCTCGTGACTTCAGGTAAGTCGGTATTTTGCGAGGATCATGGGGTTTCAAAAAGAACTCAGCCGTGCGGAGGTAATTGAATGCCCGCAACATCGACCGCCGGGCCGTGACGAAATTGCCGTTTTGCAGGGCCGTTTCGCCAATACCGAAAACTTTGTTGCCCATGTTAACCCAGGCATGGTGAAAACTCTCGTTATCGCCGGGCGTAATTTGACTGGCTACTTCCAGACATTCGGCGAATTCGCCCCCGCCGTAATGAGCTTGCGTCAGTGCGCGGTTAACCTGATATGAGGGCATATACTGCCCCGGAAAATAATGCCACATAGGAGTGGGTGATTAGTTAATTGGGTGATTGGTTAATTGGGTGATTGGTTATTGGGAATGAGTTTACCATCCTGATACCTTCAGGTATTACTCCGTCTAATTAACCAGTCAACCAATTAACCAATCTCCCACTGATGGCTTATCAAAATTTTACTGACCTTGACGTTTATAAAGAATGTCGCCAATTTCGAATGGCTATATCTTTATTAGTTAAGGCACGTTTTCCACCTGACGAAAAGTTTAGATTAGCTGATCAAATCTTAAGAAGTTCAAGAAGTATAACCGCCAATATTGCAGAGGGACATGGCCGCTACTACTACAAAGAGAATATTCGATTTTGTAGAATTTCCCGTGCCTCTCTTTTCGAAACGCTTGAACACCTTATTACCGCCTTTGATGAAAAATACATTTCCGATGAACAACTCGTTGACTACAAAGCTAAAGTTGACCTCTGCGGCCGCTTGTTAAATGGCTATATCAACTTTCTAAAAAAACAACAAAAACCTCGAGAGGAGGATGGTTGATTGATTGGTTGGTTGATTAGTTAATTGGTTGACTAGTTGATTAGGGGAGGTTCAGAACAGTCAACCAATCACCCAATTAACCAATCACCAATCAACTAAATATCAACAGGTTTCACTACACCATCGGTGAGACCGAGCTTTTTGCCTTTGCCCATTTCGGCAAATGGATTGGCTGTTCCCCAGGCGTCGTTCGGGTTGTCTTTCAGGTAATGAATATCCGGACCGTGGTCAGGAGCGAAAATCAGACGGGCGCAGGCGTAAAACTCGAATAAGATGCCGCTGCCGGGGTCAATGATGTAAATAAAGAAACCCTCGTCGGCTTTGTGGCGCGTGGGCGCACCCATCACACTCTTAAATCCTTTTTCGGTGAAGTAGTCAAGAGCCAGCAGCACTTCCTCCCGGCTATCGAAGTTAAAGGCGATGTGGTTGAACACGCCCTCGCCCGGCCCAATGTTTGGGTCCGTGAAAACCGCTACATCATGCGATAGGTTACCGATGGTCCATAGGCCACCGATAGGCGGAATTTCGTCGCTCATGCGCACCTCATCGGGATTTTTCAAGCCCATTCCCTGCCAGAATTCTTTTTCTTTCTGGTACTGAAATTTGGCCACCATATATGTAACATGATCAAATCGACGTGGATTGACCCCGATGCGCCGGTTGCTGGCATAGCGGTCGGCGTAGATACTACCGCGCTCACCCGTTTCGTGCAGCCAAACTACGTCCCAAAACACTTCGTGCGTGTGTCCATCGGGCGATTGAAAGCGATACGCCTTTCCATGTCCTAAATCCCCATCGACCCAGCCTAGTCCCGCACCCGTTTTTTCCAGATAGGCCACGCATTCCTCCAGCGCTTCGGGGCTGTCGGCTCGCCAGCCTAGATGGCCCAGGCCGGATGTTTCACGAGAGCTGATTTTGAGTGTATGATGGAAATAATCTCCCCAGGCTCTGAAATACACAGAATTGTCATCGCGCCCGGTTTCATCCAGTCCAACAATCTCCCGGAGAAAGTGAACCGTTTTTTCCACATCGGGCGAATAGATCTCGATGTGAGCAAGTTGCGAGAGGTAATGCGGGTTCTTTGCCATTGATTTATTATATTTTATTATTTTCTAGTGGTTGAATTGTTCCTTCGCAGCGGTCTGTTACCCTAAAAGCGACCGCCAGAAGTCATCGTTTTTCGAGTATATCAAGGTTTAACTTTGGTTAGATACCCGTTTAGTTTTAGCCAATCGCCGAAGCGGTCGATCCACGTATCGGTAGGTATATTCTGCTTACGCATACCGAACCCATGCCCGCCTTTCAGATACATATGCAGCTCAGCCGATTTACCGGCCGCAATCCAGTCATTATAGAGCTTCGTGCTGTGGGGAGCCAGGCCCAACTGGTCGTCGGTGGCGGCACAAACAAACAGCGGTGGTGCGTCGGTCGGGACTACCTGTTTAGCAATCGCTCCTGCGCCGAGGTACGGATAAATCGGGGCCAGAAAATCAGGCCGGTTAGCGGGCGAATACGCAAAACCCACACCCATCGTCACCGTTCCGCCCGCCGAGAAACCAATCAGCCCAATCCGGTCGGATTGGACGCCGAACTCCTTCGCATGTTGCCGCACGTATTCAATAGCCCGTTTGCCATCGGCAATGGCTAAGGGAACAACGGGTGCGTTCTCTGCATCCAATTTTTTAAAATCAGCCATTTTAGCCGTCAACTCGGCAACAGGATCGTTGGTCATACTACGTACTACCCGGTATTTGAGCACGAAAGCTGCTACGCCTTTGGCGGCCAGCCACTTCGCTACGTCGATGCCTTCGGAATCAATCGAAAGCGTATGAAATGCACCACCTGGTGCAATGACTACCGCCGTACCGGTAGCCAGGTCAGCGCTGGGCAGATAGGCCGTGAGCGTGGGGGTTGATACGTTATAAACAACGCGCGTTTTGAACATGTTGGTGCTATTCTCGGCCTCCTCCCATGTCCAGCTCTCGGAGCCGGGGGCTTTGCCATCATACAGGCGAAGGACCTGCTGGGCCTGGGCAAGCGGGCCGATGAGCACACTCAGTATGACTAAAAAACAACGTAACGGCATAGTTTTGACTGATTAGCACTATTTGGACATAGTTTTCATGGGGTAATCAAGCGGTTGAGGTCAATACCGATAGAACTTGATTTTGACGATGCTATAGCCATCCCTGGCATTTTTGGGGAAACGCAGGCTTCCAACCTTCGTGTTCTTTAACCCAAAGCTGCCAATACTCCCTCCACCGGTGCCTTCATCCCCATTCAATCGCCTGGAAACGATCCATTTATCGTTAACAAATGATCCTTCTTCCAAATAATCAACATCGACTTGTGATTTTTTCGGGTCCGCCTTTTCGGGTGTAAACGTTAGTTCATAATCCTTCCCAACGGCCATGAACTCGTCCGGTCCAAGGGCAATAACAAGCCCCCCGGCCATAGTTGGTTTTTTTTCGGCGGGAGCAGCACCCGCAAATCCTCGGGGTATCACCAGATCAGCTTTTACGGTATAGCCCGGTAAAGCAAACGTTTGTGAACTAGCCGTTGAGTCAACAAACAGACCGGCCATGGTTCCTTTGCCCTGGTGTTGTAAAATCAACGCTTGCACTTGTTCTAAAACGGCGAAGGTTTTAGTGAAGGGGTCTTGATCGGCCGGGATGGCGTCTATGCCGAAGGGAGCCACACAAATCGCATCATGTTGACCATAGATCCAGAAAGTCAGGTTGGCTGCTTCCAGGCCTTGTTTCAGTTCCGGGATAAATACCGGATTGCCAGAACGATGATATTGGTTGACTAACGAATAAATGCCTTGTTTGGGCGCATACACATTCGGCGTAATGAAATCAATTCCTGGGGCATTGGCTCGCCAGATATCGAGTGTGTGCGGCACGGGGCCCCCACTTGGATATTTGCCAGGCACCCCCGTAAACCCAGGTGCTTTGGGCCAGGCATTTACAAACATGGGTATCGGGTAGGCTTCTTTCCCCGCAGCAGCCAGTTGTCCCACAAATTTGGTATAGTGGTAGGTGGAGAACAATTCTTCCGGCAAGTAAGACAGTACGTTCGGGTTCTTCTCATCCAACACGCTTTTGCCAAATACGTCCTCCCAACTTCCCGAGGCCTTGTATCCATTTGTCCTCCAGATACTATCGATTTCGGGCTGTAGTTTACCTTTATTGGCCTCCAAATAGCGCATCAAATCAGCCGGAACACCTTCGTTATAGGCCTTGGTTGCTTCCTCACGGTAATCACGGGGGCTGTTAAATAGGCCAACCTCGTTTTCCACCTGGACTATTATGACAGTCTGGGCTTTCTCATCCACCTGGCGGATATGCTTCATCAACTTATTAAACGCATTTGCATTCGCTTGCAGAGAAGCGGCTGAGAAAGTAGATAGTAAAGGGAGGATTTCACCTTGTTTATTGGTTGCCCTTGGGTATTTCTGCGTATTGTTCTTAACCCAAGTGGGTACGTAGGTAGAATAGGTGGTTTTAAAGGCGCCAAACCAAAGAATACCCAAATGCAGATTTTGTTTCCTGGCACCAGCGATCATACTATCCACCAGAGCGAAATCAAATGTTCCTTCGCGGGGCTCAATCAGTTCCCAATAGACCGGTGCCAAAACTGTGTTGACATGTTTTTGCTTGAGCTGGGCCCACACAGGACGCATGTAAGCTGCCCCGGAAGCCGTGGAGTTGTGAAGTTCACCACCCAGGGCTAAAAAGGGCTGGTCTTTCACCACCAGTTGTAGCGTATTTCCCCTTTTCTCCAGATGAGGGAGTTTATAGGATTGGGAAAAGAGCGAAAAGCCGCTCATCAGAAAAAAGACTAGAAAAGTTAAAAACCTCATATTTATCAGGGCTTTACAACCAGTGGCACATAGGAAACAGACAAAGATCTTAGCAGGATTAGGAGTGTGTTGTTCATTATAATAATTACAACTGACTGACTTAAAGTAATTTACCCTACTTTATCTGCATTGTTTTTTGTAGTCGTATATCCATTGACGACCCACCTATTAGTAGGTTGACTGGGCCATCTTCTATTTCCCAGCGGTTTGTTTTTTCATTCCACCAAGCCAGAGAATCAGCTTTTAGCGGCACCGAAACGATTTTTGTTTCGCCCGGTTTTAGGGAAATTCGACTAAAGCCTTTCAATTCTTTGATCGGGCGTACAACTTTGGATTGGGGATGTTGAACGTAGAGTTGAACCACTTCATCGCCCTCGCGGCTACCCGTGTTTTTTACGGAAACCTGAATGGTTGACGTACCGTTTTTGGAAAGGGTCTCTCCACTCAGTTTAAGATCCGAATAATCAAATTTGGTATAGCTGAGGCCGTAGCCAAATGGATAAAGGGGCGCTTCTTTGCTATATAGATACGTCCGACCCTTCCGAATATCATACTCCGACAGGGGTGGAAGTTGATCCAATGATGTAGGCCAGGTTTGAGTTAGGCGTCCACCCGGATTATAGTCTCCAAAAATGACATCGGCAATAGCAGTTCCCTGGTCCTGAGCCGTATGGGTAGTGTGTAGGATAGCGGGGATATGCGCCTGTGTCCAGTTAATCGAGTAAGGAAAGCTGGAGACCAGTACGACAATCGTATTGGGATTAGCCGCAAACACTTCCTTGACCAGATCTTCAGTAGGAATATCCAGCGATTGGCGATCACGACCTTCCCGGCCATCCCCGTTTTCGGGGCAGGGTTTGGTACTGCCATCCCGATTAAAAGCCTCACCAATGTTTGTGATGCCACACATAGGGTCGTTGCCGATGACAACCACAGCCATATCCGATGTCCGGGCCGCGTTTACGGCTGCCTGAGCCTCATTATCAGCCGCATAGTTTACCGTTACCGAAGGGCCAAGCTTGTCTTTAATACCCTGTAGTACACCAATCGCATATGGCGTGGGGCCACCATAGAAATCCGTTGACACCTGCGCTGCCCGTGGCCCAATGACCGCTATCGACTTAACTGCCGTTTTTGTACGTGGTAAAAAATCGCGCTCATTTTTCAGTAACACAACAGACTCGCGGGCAATCTGGCGGGCCACCGCTTTATGTTTTTCTGACTGCCAGGGTTCAGGCTCGCCGGATTGTCCGATTTTGGCGTAAGGCACTTGCCCCGGCGGATCTAATACACCCAGTTTGATAAGGGTAGTAATTTTTCCACGGATGGCGGTATTGAGGTCATTCTCCGTCAGTTTATTCTCGGCAATGGCCCCTTTAATGATACTGGGAATAGAATCGCCAAACGTCAGGAACTGGTTCATGCCCAATTTAATGGCAGCCGCATAGGCTTCCCGGTTCGTCCTGACGTACTTATGCTGCGTAATCAGATGACTCATGGCACCAGCATCCGAAGAGACAATTCCGTTTGCGCCCCATTCGGTAGCCATCACCTCTTTAAGGACTGGATGGATCGTCATGGGAATGCCATTCCATGCATTATAGGCAGCCATGTAGGATACTGCTCCCCCTTCAGTAAAGGCCATTCGAAATGGCACAGAATAATACTCCCGCATCAAGCGGATGTCGAAATTGGAGGATGACCGGGCACGGGTGGTTTCGTTACTGTTGGCGAAGACGTGTTTAAGCAGGGCAGCAGCCTGCCAGTATCTTGGGTCGTCGCCCTGAATTCCTTTGGTGAGTGCCACCGCCATTGTTCCAGTTAAAAAGGGATCTTCGCCAAAACTCTCGTCATTACGTCCCCAGCGTGGGTCACGAGCCAGATCGGAGGCTGGCCCCCACAATACCAGTGTATTTCGTTTATAGTTTTCGTTCTGGCTCAGGTAGCGGGCTTCATAACCCATTACGGCTCCGGCTCGTTTAATTAGGTCCGGATTCCAGGTTTCTCCCATGCCATATACCTGCGCGAAGGAAGTAGTCTGGATCGGCTTTTTCGTTTGACTCGGTCGGTCGTAGAGCTTCACCTGATGGATGCTTTCGGCATTACCTGGAGAGCTGATACCCATTCGGGGAACGGCAAAGTCAGTAATCAGCCCAATTTTCTCATCCAGGGTAAGAAGTGATACCAGATTGTCGATCCGCTTGTCCTGAGCCAGATTTGGGTTCTGGAATGGATAAGCGGTTTGGGCTTTAAGGGGTAGAATACCAACCAATCCCAGCAGGAAACCAGCAATCAGTGTTCGATTTAGTCTGCACAAAAGACACGTAACACTGATTGCTAATGGCTGGCCAAGTTCCTGAAAATAGGCCAGTCGAACGGGGAGACGAAGTTGCATTCGGTTATGGGTTTAATATGATACAAAAGTATCCCCACAATGAGTGCAATTTTTTATCAGAATCAGGCAATGGATAGTCATAATCAATCCACTTCCCGATATTCTTTTGGTGTTATACCCATTTTGGCCCTAAAAAAGCGGCCAAAATTACTGGGATCCTGTTTTCCAATTTGATAGGCAATTTCGCTTACGCTTAAATCAGTCTGAGCCAGTAGCACTTTAGCCTCCAATAGAATCATCTCATCCAATAAATCACGCGCCGACTGTCCGGTAACTGCTTTCACGCATTTATTCAAATGATTCGGCGAGATATTGAGCAAATCGGCATATTCCGCCACCTGCTGTTTCTTGTAAATAAACTGACTAAGCGCATTCTTGTAGAGTTGCGTAAAGCGTAAGGCAGCATTATGATTATGGTCTGGGGGTGTATTTTCGCCAAATTGAGTGGCTCGTTTTAACTCGGTAAATAGTGTGAGCAGATAAATTCTGAATATATCGATGGAATCGAATCGTTTTTTTTTGTATTCGGTGTATAGCCTGTTAACCAAAGGCATCACCTGAGTAAGCAGTTCATTATCAATGGTAACCAAAGGATGCCCCAGGAACTGGAGAAAGGGAAATTCATTTTCGAGGTCCTGTTTCTGCCAGCGTTTGGTGAGCAAATTGGTATCGAAGTGGCAGTAGAAGCCCCGGATGTCATCGCTCATCCAATCGTCGAAGCTAATCTGGTGAGCAGGCAGGAAAAAGAAGGTGTTTGCCGGGACCTCATAGCGCGTCAATCCCTTCTGACGAACCATGCTGCCGTGGGTAATGAAAATAAAATCAATGACGGTTTTGCGGTGCGGAGGCATGGGGAATTTCATAACCTGGCGCACCTCTTCGAGCCGATTTATATGAAACGTATTATAAATAGGGCCCTGCATTGACTGCCAGCCTGCGATCTTAAATACCAGCCCACCCAGGGTATCTGGCGTTAACGTAGGCACCTGATCTGATTTAGCTTTTGTCCTATTATTCATTCGTCATATACTTTTTCTTGGGCAGGCTGTTCTAAAAGCATAACCGATCAAAAGTAAATAGTTAATAGTCAAAATCAATCTTTGGCAATAGTTGCATAACGAAGGCAATGGCTTTATTGTAAGATCTACTTTATCTAAACAGGCTTATTTATTGGCTTATTCTAAACTAAGCGCGTGTTTAGGAATTGAGAAGAACTGAACGTCGTGTCATCTTTGTGTCGACCAAGACTTACAACGATGACCAAACAGTGGAAGCCACTGGCCGACGCGCAGTGGGCCGCAATTTCGCCTTTTTTAAGGCTCCAACGCAAGCGAAAGCACGACTTAAGGCGCATTGTCAATATCATTTTATGGCTGTTGCGCACGGGTGGGCAGTGGCGCAATCTACCTTTTGAAGATTTGCCCTGGCAGGCTGTTTACCGCACAGGCGGCCCTGTATTATTTTGACCAGTGGAAACGGAATGGAACCTTTGAGCGAATGAATGTGGCACTCAATCAGATGGATCGCCAACGCGTTGGTAAAGAAGCATCCCCCTCAGTAGTGTGTATTGATTCACAGTCTGTTAAATTGTCTCCGATGATTTGGGAAGAACGGGGACTGGATGCCAATAAGCGGGTCAATGGTCGCAAACGCCAACTTATCGTCGATACCCAGGGCCGGTTGTGGGTGGCTGGTGTTCACGTTGCCCACAGGCCGATGGTGCCGGAGCTGTGGGGCTAATTAGTGACCTCCTTTGGCGTGTGGGCGAGCGACTCGAAAAGGTTTACGGCGATCAGGCAGCATCGGCTGTCCGACTACAATGGCGTTTTTGCTCGAGCCCTGAACCAATGGAGCCTTGAGTTTGAAAAAGCGTCCCGTCCTGAATCGGCCCAGGGCTTTGTGCCGATTGCCAAACGTTGGTTTGTGGAACGGAGCATTGCGTGGACCAATCGCTCGGGCGACCCCGTTCTTCCGTCGAATCGTCAAAGATTACGAATATACCACGGTCCGCCAGCGGTATCTACTTCGGTGAGCTGGCTATATCTGGCTACTATTCAAATCATGCTACAGAGAATGGAGCTTATTCACCCAATATAATTTCCCAACACACTCTTAGCTTGGCGATGTTCCAGCGATCGATTTGGAGTTTAGTCCATTCTCAACGATTTTAGTGGGTTCATAAAAGCCGCTTTAATGGCCTGTGATCCGATGGTGAACAGACCAAGTGTTGACAAGATTATTGTACTGACCACGATGGTTTCCCATCCAAACGCCACTCTGTTTGGTAGCTTCTCTAGCCACAGTTGGTTTAAAAAGTAGCTCAGTGGTGCGCCCACAAAAACGGAGATAAGTATCACTTTCAAAAACCCTTTTGACAGCAATAGCAAAATCGTCAGATTTCCCGCTCCAAAGATTTTTCGTACCCCTACCTCTTTTGCTTTCCGTTCCACCGAATAAACCACCATACCTAATAAACCCAAGCAGGCAATGACGATGGCTAAAAGGGTCATAAATGCCAGGATCGAAACCATATCCAATATCGCCGAGTGCGTTGACCTCAGTTGATCACTATAGAATTCATACCTGAATGAATGAACGGGATCGATTTGCTTCCACTTTCTGGCTAGTCCGGCCAGTGTCTGTGTCTGATCCCGAGAGGAAACTTTCACATTGGCATACATAAATTCTTCCTTGTTCTGGAGCACCATCGGGCCTATATGATCCTGTTCAACTAGCAACTTGTACCTGAAATCACGAACTACCCCAACAACTTCTGCCTTCTGCTTACCATTGTCTGTCTCAAATACCTTCCCGATAACTTCGGCAGGATAGTAGTAACCCAACTCATGCATCGCGGCCTCGTTCAGCAAAATGCCGTTCGTTTCCACATGATGGGAGACGGGCAGGTTTTTACCTTCAATCAGCTTGATAGTCAAATTATTAATAAAATTTGTATCCGCCTGTATCATCCCGAAAGGCCGGTAATCTTCCTGGGTACCGATCGCTCGGAGTCCGATTCCATTCCCCTCACCGGTCGACGGCAGAATGTCGCAGGCCGATAGGTCAGCTACGCCTGGGACGGTAGAAAACGCCTGCCGAACTTTTTGGTAATCGTTGCCCTGTAGCTTGCAGTTGATAATGTTTTCTGATTGGAACCCATAGTCAAAATCAAGGAAATGGCGGAATTGATTAAATAGCAACAGGGCGGTTGTGATAAAGAAGAAAGATACGGTAAATTGTGAAACGCTGAGGGCCTGTTTCAGCCAAGAATGACCTGCCCCACCTGGCTTGTTTTTAATCGCACCAACCGGGTTAAGCTTTGATAAATAAAAGGCCGGATATAAGCCTGCGGCTAGACCGATAAGCAGGACCAGGCCAATGATGATCGCGACAACCTTGACATTAACGGTTAAATTAAAATTAAGATAGGTGTTGATCCACAAGCCTTTGAATGCTGAGGTTATAAAAAACAGAAGCAAGACGGCCACCGCTAATGAAAACATGACCGTGATGATTGACTCACTTAGGAACTGAAAAATCAAACTCTTCCGGCTGGCCCCCGTTGTCTTGCGGACACCGATTTCCTTCGAGCGGGTCAGGGCTCTGGAAACCGATAAAGAGCTATAATTGAAGCAGGCCAGGATGAGTATGATCAACGACAGAAACTCAAGGACAGAATAGCCTGCAGCTGGCAGGCAATAGCTATTGGGATTGCCCGTAATTCTTCCCGGGGTAACGTCCGTAAGTTTTTGACCAATAAACCTAAAGGTCTTAAAATCGGCCAGTCCTGCATAGTTTGATTTAACCAGGCCGGTCAACATCGTTTGCACCTGATCTTGGTTTACTTTCTCTTTCACCAAAACATAGGTAAAACATTCATTCGTGTTCTTCCAGTCTTGGGAACGATCATTGATCCTGTTTTCTGCATATAGACCTTTCAATGATGATGAAGAAACCAGAACATCAAACTTCATATGAGATTTATAACTGATGTTACGCCACCTTTTGGATGGCTGGTTTAATTTTGAGTATGCAGACAACCCTCGACCTCTATACTGACTACTTACTTAGTAGTTTTGGCCAGACTACCGCGACTGGCTTGTCACGGCTG